>DASXLN010000118.1:0-5313 GCA_036496165.1 Gaiellaceae bacterium
CCCAGATCTCGAGCTGCTCCTCGGCCGCGGCGCGGAAGGTGTCCGCGGCGGCGACGAGGACCGAGCGGCGATGCTCGGCGAGCTTCGCGGCGAGCTTCCCGATCGTCGTCGTCTTCCCGGTGCCGTTGACGCCGACGACGAGGATCACCGCCGGCACGTGCTTCAGGTCGAACGTCGGCGGCTCGCCGAAGAGCTCCGCGATCTCGTCGGGCAGCGCGGCGATGTCGCCGCGCTGCTCGAGCCGGCGCACGAGCTCGGCGGTCGCGGGGACGCCGACGTCCGCCTGCAGCAGTGCCTCCTCGAGCCGCTCCCACGACATGTCGTCGCCGGGGTCGAACGCCGCGACCTGGATCTGCTCGGTCAGGGCACGGCGCGACTTCGACAGCGAGTCACGCAGGCGCGAGAAGAGGCCCGCCTGCGCCGTCTCCGGCTCGGGCGCAGCCCCTTCCTCACCGAGTAATTCCGACCAGCTCCGCGGCACGCCGCCAGACTAGACGGCTCGCTGGTACGAACGGACCGCCCGCGTCGCAAGAGTCGCGCACACGAGCAGCAGCGCCGCGAGCAGGCCGGCGTTCGTTCCGACCGAGCTCCAGTCCGACGATCCGGCACGTGCCCCGACGACCGCCCAGTTCACCGGGTTGAAGCGCGCGATGTCGTGGACCCAGCCCGGAAGGAGATTCGACGCCATCAGTCCCGACGACAGGAACGTCGCCGGGAGGATGACGAACTGCACCGCGCCGATGAGTGTCTCCTCCTGCCGCGCAACGAGCGCAAGCGCGTCGGAGAGCGCGGCGACGGCGCCACCGAGCAGGATCGCAAGCGCGAACATCGCAACGATGCTCCCGAATGCGAAGTGCGCGCCGTCGGCGTACGCGACGCCGATGAGCACCGCCGACTGCACGACGATGACGACCGCGCCGTAGAGGAATCCCGACGCGACGAGGGCGCCGCGGCGCATCGGCGAAACGAGGAACCGGTCGAGGATGCCGCGATTCATCGCGTCGATGTAGCCCATCCCGTGCCAGCCGCCGGCGAACAGCGCGCTCATGACGAGAACACCCGGCGTGAGGAACTCGATGTACGAGCCGCCATGGAAGCCCGGCAGTTCGACGACGCGCTTGAAGAGCGCCCCGAACAGCAAGAGCCAGATCAGCGGCTGCACGAGCGTGATTGCGACGAACCACGGCTGCCGCCAGAGATTGAGCAGCTGTCGCCGCGTGAGGCCGAGCGTGTGACGAATCATCGGTCCGCCTCCTCGAATGTGCGCCCGGCATGGCGCAGGTAGACGTCGTCGAGCGACGGCCGCGACACGGTCGCTGCGACGACCGGGATGCCCTCCGCCTCGAGCAGTGCGAGCACTGTCGGGATCGCACGCGCGCCCTCGTCGGCGCGAGCGCGAAGCACCCGGCCGTCGAGCTGCGCCTCGCGCAGGCCGTCGATCCTCGAGAGGACGTCGAGGGCTGCTCCGTTCGCGGATGCATCGAGCTCGATCGCGAGCGTGTCGCCGCGCAGCTCGCTCTTCAGCTCGTCGGGCGTGCCTGCGGCGACGATCCGGCCGCGATCGACGATCGCGAGCTGCGACGCAAGCCGGTCGGCCTCCTCGAGATAGTGCGTCGTGAGCAGGACGCTCACGCCCTCCTCGCGCGCGAGCAGTTCGAGCGCGGCCCACATCTCGGCGCGGGCTTCCGGGTCGAGGCCCGTGGTCGGCTCGTCGAGGAAGAGCACGCTCGGCTCGTTGATCAACCCCATGGCGACGTCGAGCTTCCGCTGCATTCCGCCCGAGTACGTGCGGACGAGGCGATTGCCCGAGTCGGCGAGGTCGAAGCGCTCGAGGAGCTCGGCGATACGCGCACGCAGCTTCTTCGTGGGGATCCCGAAGAAGTCGCCCTGGAGCTGCAGGTTCTCGCGACCGGTCGCGTCGGGATCGACGCCGTGCTTCTGGCCGACGACGCCGATCGCCTGCCGCACCTTCAACGGCTCGCGCACGACGTCGTGGCCAGCGACGACCGCGCGGCCCTCCGTCGGCGCCGTCAGCGTCGTCAGGATCTTCACCGTCGTCGACTTGCCGGCCCCGTTCGGCCCGAGCAGGCCGAAGACGGTGCCGCGCTCGACCGAGAAGGTCACGCCGTCGAGGGCCCGAACCCCCTTCGGATACGTCTTGGCGAGGCCCTCGGCCTCGATTGCGTTCTCCACGCGCTCCTCCTACAATTAGCTTGAACGTCGGTTATCTTATCTACCAAGATATTCGAATGTCAAGAGAAAATCGCATCTACACCGGCATCGACCTTCTACGCCAGAACCAAGTGCTGACGCAGATGCTCGACGAGAAGGCTTCCGAGTACCTCGGCATCAACACGACCGACGGCCACGCGATCGACGTCATCGACCGAGCAGGACGCATCACCGCCGGTGACCTCGCGCGCGAGCTTCGGCTTTCGACCGGTGCGGTGACCGCGATCGTCGACCGGCTCGAGAAGGCCGGCTATGCACGTCGGGTGCCCGACCCCGACGACCGCCGTCGCGTGCTGGTCGAGGTGACGCCGAAGCTGAGCCGCGCGGCGGCCGAGATCTACGGCGCACCAGACGAAGCGATCGCAAACGCCGCCGAGTTCACCGACGAAGAGCTCGGCGTGTGGCTCCGCTTCGAGGAACAGAGCAGGCAATGGCTCGAGAATCGGCTCGAGCATGTCGAACAGCTGATCGAGCGCAAGCGCACACGACGGATGCGCGGCCACGGCCGCGCATAGCTACGCCGCGCTGACGGCTTCTGCTTCTTCGCGCGGGAGCCGGCGCGAGACGATCTGCGACACGCCGTCGCCGCCCATCGTCACGCCGTAGAGCACGTCGGCTGCTTCCATCGTCCGCTTCTGGTGCGTGATGACGACGAACTGCGCGCGGTCCGCGTAGCGGCGCAGCAGCTCGACGAAGCGGCCGATGTTCGTGTCGTCGAGCGCGGCCTCGACCTCGTCGAGAAGGTAGAACGGGCACGGGCGGGCGAGGAAGAGCGCGAAGAGGAACGAGATGGCGCCGAGCGCCTTCTCGCCGCCGGAGAGAAGCGACAGCCGCTGCACGCGCTTGCCCGCCGGCCGTAGCTCGACCTCGATGCCGATCTCGCCTTCGTCCTCGTCGTCGGGCTGCGTCATGCGCAGCCGCCCCTCCCCGCCGGGGAAGAGCGTGGACGCGACCTCGGCGAAGTTCTCCTGCACCGACGCGAACGTCTCGGCGAAGCGCTGCTCCACCGTCTCCGTCAGCTCGGTGCGCAGCTTCTCCAGCTCGTCGAGGCTCTGCTCGAGATCGGCGCGCTGCGTCGCCAGCTCCTCGAGGCGCACCTTCTCCGCGTCGTACTCCTCCTTCGCGAGCGGATTCACCTGGCCGAGCGACTCGCGCCGGCGCTCGAGCCGCTCCGCCTTCTCGGCGAGCTCGTCGCGGTCGTCGCCTTCGGCACGCTCGTCGGTGCCGGCGCGCTCGAGCCGCCGCCGCGCCTCGTCGGCCTCGGCCTCGATGCGCGCCGCCTCGACGTCGATCGCCGACGCGCGCTCCGCCGCCTCCGACAGCGCCTGCCGGAGCTCGACCTCCGCTGCGCCGAGCCGGCGCAGCTCCTCGCCGAGCTCGCCCGTGCGCGTCGCGCCCGCGTCCACGCGTGCGCGCAGCGGCGTCTCGAACCGCGACGCGGGTATGTCGAGCGCAGCCACGAGACGCTCGGCCAACACCGCGCTGCGGACGACGATCGGATCGCGCTCGACCGAATACGCCGTATCCGGAATCGGTGCTTCTGCGCGCTCTTGCATTTTCGCTAGCTCGGCGGCAAGCCTTTGCCGCCGAGCCTGCAGCTCGAGCAGGACGGCCTCGGCCGTCTCACCCGCGAACCACAGCTCGCCGCGCTCCGGGTCGTAACCGAAGCCCTCGCGCGTGACCGCCGCGACGGGAGACGACAGGAGTGCTTCCTTCGCAACGACCGGCAGCTCGGGATCGCGGCGGCCGATGACAACCGTGAGCGAGCCGAGCCCGGCTGCCCGCGCGCGCTCGAGCAGCGCGAACGCGGCGTGCACGTCATCGGCGACGACGGCTGCCGCACGCTGGCGCAGCGCCGCGGCGACCGCGTGCTCCATTCCCGGCTCGACGTCGAGCAGCGACAGCGCGATCCGCTCGCCCTGCTCGGCGAGCGCGCGCGCCGCCGGCGGCAACCCCTCGCGCTCGGCGAGCGCCCGCTCGAGCGCACGCAACCGCTCTTCGTGCAACGCGACCTGCTCCGCGAGCGCCGCGCGCTCGAGGCGCACGCGCTCGTCGAGAACGCGCCGCGGCTGCTCGAGCTCGTCACGCAGACGCCGCAGCAGCGACTCGGCCGACTCGCGCCGCATGCCGACGCGCTCGACCGCGCTGCGCAGCCGGTACAGCTCCTGCATCGTCTGCTCGCGCGCGCCGGCGGCGTCGGCGAGCTCCTCCTCCGCGTTCCCGCGCTCTGCGAGCACGGCTTCGAGCCGCTCGTCGGCGCCCTTGCGCGCGATGGCGGCGGCGGCGCGCCGCTCGCCGGTCGCCGCGAGACGTTCGTCGAGCGTCGACAGGTCGAGCTCGGCGATGCGCGCCCGGAGCTTCGCGATCTCCCCGCGCAGCTTCTCGGCGCGCTCGGCGGCGGTCGCCTGCAACGCGAGCGGCCGCAGGCGCTTCTTCACCTCGGCCTCGAGGTCGCGTGCGCGCTCGACCTGGATCGCGACGCGCGCGAGCTTCAGCTCGGCCCGATGCCGCCGCGCCTTGAAGCGGCCGAGCCCGGCCGCCTCCTCGATGAGCGCGCGCCGCTCCTCCGGCTTCGACGCGAGGATGGCCTCGACCTTGCCCTGCCCGATGATCGAGTGCATCCCCTGGCCAAGGCCGAGGTCGGCGAGCAGCTCCACGAGGTCGAGGCGCCGCACCGCGGTCTTGTTCAAGAGGTACTGCCCCTCGCCGCCGCGATGGAGGCGGCGCGCGACGGAGATCTCGGTGAAGTCGATCGGCAGCGCGTGGTCGGCGTTGTCGAAGAGGAGCTCGACCTCGCAGAAGTCGGCGGGGCCGCGACCGGCCGCGCCGGCGAAGAGGACGTCGTCCGGCTTCTCGGCGCGGAGCTCCAGCGGGCTGAGCGAGCCGGCGGCCCAGCGGATGGCGTCGGAGACGTTCGACTTGCCGGACCCGTTCGGCCCGACGATCACCCCCACGCCCGGCTCGAGGCGCACCTCGACCGGGTCGGGGAACGACTTGAAGCCGCGAATCTTGACCGCGCGCAGATGCACCGATCAGGACCCTAACGAGAGGGCACGACGGCGCTACTCGGCGTCGTCTTCA
>DASXLN010000119.1:0-3325 GCA_036496165.1 Gaiellaceae bacterium
AACCCCGTCCCCCACGACCCGCCCCCCACGACGACGACGTTCTTCACGACCGCCGGCGGAAGTCGATCGCGACCGGCACCCCCTGCAGCTCGAAGCGCTCGCGCAGCTCGTTCTCGACCCAGTAGCCGTAGTCGCGCGTGACGAGCCCGGGGTCGTTGACGAAGATGCGGAAGCGCGGCGGGCGCGTCGCGGTCTGCGTCGCGTAGAGGAGGTTGAGCCGCCTGCCCGCCTTCGACGGCGCCTGCCGCCGCTCCGACAGCTCGGCGAGCGCCTTGTTCAGCTCCGGCGTCGAGATCCGCTTCGTGTCGCGCTCGAAGAGATCCGCGACGGTGTCGAGCAGCCGCTCGAGCCCGCGGCCCGTCTGCGCCGACACCGCGATGAACGGCGGCCGCTGGCGCAGGCGGCGACGGAGATGCCCGCGCACCTCTTCGATCTTCACCTCGGTCACGTCCCACTTCGAGAGGACGATGAGTGTGGCGCAGCCGGCCTTGCGCGAGACGTCGGCGACGGCGAGGTCCTGCTCGACGACGCCCTGCGCCGCGTCGATGAGCACGAGCGCGACGTCGGCGCGCTCCGCCGCCTCGAGCGCACGCAGCTCCGAGTAGTACTCGATGCCCTGGCGGTGGCGGCGCTTGCGGCGCAACCCGGCGGTGTCGACGAGGACGAACGTGCGGTCGCCGCGCACGAGCACGGTGTCGATCGAGTCGCGCGTCGTTCCCGGGATCTCGGAGACGATGACGCGCTCGCGGCCGAGCAGCGCGTTCACGAGGCTCGACTTGCCGACGTTCGGCCGGCCGAGGATGGCCACACGAATTGCATCTTCGGGCAGCTCGGTGCGCGGCGGCGCCGCATGCGACTCGAGATAGCGGACGATCTCGTCGAGCAGGTCGCCGGCCCCGTGGCCGTGCAGCGCGGAGATCGGGATCGGATCGCCGAGGCCGAGCCGGTGCAGCTCGAACGCGAGCGAGTCCTGGCGCGGATCGTCGATCTTGTTGGCGATCACGAGGATCGGCTTGTGCGACTCGCGCAGGATCTGTGCGACTTCCTCGTCGCCGGGCGTGATGCCGATCTTCGCGTCGACGACGAAGAGCACGAGGTCGGCCTCCTCAACCGCCTCGCGTGCCTGCACGGCGATCGACTTCGTGATCGGGTCCTGGCCCTCGATGTCGACGCCGCCCGTGTCGACGAGGAGGAACTGCCTGCCCGTCCATTCGCAGACGAGCTCCTTGCGGTCGCGCGTGACGCCGGCCGTCTCGTGCACGACCGCCGCCCGCGTCCCGGTCAGGCGGTTGATCAGCGTGGACTTCCCGACGTTGGGGAAGCCGACGATTGCGACGGTGCCGATGAGGTGGGATTCGGACATTGGACGTCGAAGCCTAGGCCATGTTCAACGGCGCAAACACGGGCTTCATGCTGCTGGCCGCCAGCCTCGTGATGCTGATGACGCCGGGGCTCGCGTTCTTCTACGGCGGGCTGGTCGGCCGCTCGAACACCCTAACGATCATGATCCAGAGCTTCGCCTCGATGGGGATCACGACCGCGATGTGGTGGCTCGTCGGCTACTCCCTCTGCTTCAGCGGCGGCAGCAACGGGATCTTCGGGAACTTCCACCTTGCGTTCCTACGCCACGTCAGCGTCGGGACGCTGTACAAGCCCTCCGGCATCCCGCTCGTGGTGCTGATCGCGTATCAGATGATGTTCGCCATCATCACGCCGGCCTTGATCACAGGCGCGTTCACGAACCGCGTCACCTTCAAGGCGTACTTGATCTTCCTCGTCGTGTGGCAGGTGTTCGTCTACTACCCGTTCGTGCACATGCTCTGGGGCGGCGGGATGCTCGCGCACTGGGGCGTGCGCGACTTCGCCGGCGGCATCGTCGTGCATGCGAGCGCCGGCTTCGCAGCCCTGGCCTCCGTGCTCTACGTCGGCAAGCGCCGCTTCAAGGACACGCCGCACAACATCCCCTTCATCGCGCTCGGCACCGGCCTGCTCTGGTTCGGCTGGTACGGCTTCAACGCGGGCAGCGAGCTGAAGGTGGACCACATCACGGCGCTCGCGTTCCTCAACACCGATCTCGCTGCGTCGTTCGCGGCGGTGACCTGGCTCTTCATCGAGTGGTGGTATGCGAAGAAGCCGCACTTCGTCGGGCTCTTGACGGGCGCTGTCGCCGGCCTCGCGACGATCACGCCGGCCGCCGGCTTCGTCCCGATCTACGCGTCCGTCGTGATCGGCATCGTCGCGGGGACTGTCTGTTACTACGCGATCCAGTTGAAGAACCGGCTGAAGTGGGACGACGCGCTCGACGTGTGGGGCGTGCACGGCGTCGGCGGTCTGCTCGGCATCGTCCTCCTCGGCGTCTTCGCCGACCGCGCGATCAATGCGGCCGGCGGCACTGGCCTCGTGCACGGCGCCGGGTCGTTCTTCGGCAAGCAGGTCGCCGCGGGCCTGGGCTGCTCGCTCTACGCGTTCGCGTTCACTTTCGTGGCGTTGAAGGCGATCAACTACCTCACACCGGTGCATGTCGGCGAAGAGGCGGAGCGAGGCCTCGACGCGGCGATGCACGGCGAAGTCGCGTACGAGCTCGGTCTCTAGGGCAGTGTGACGTCGCGCGGCCGGCCCGCCGCGTGCTGCTCGACGAGCCACGACCACAGCCGGTGCAGCTCCGCCCGGATCTGCTCGGATGCCTCGCGATAGCCCTTCGAGCCGCTCGGCAGGCCCTCGAACCGCATCGGCTCGCCCCAGACGATGGAGATCGGCGCGAAGTTGCCGATCTTCCACGACTGCGAGCCGTGGATCGCGCCGCAGACGACCGGCACGTTCTCGTTCAGCGCCACCATCGCCGCGCCGGGCTGAACGGGGCCGGGCACCCCGGAGCGCTGGCGCGTCCCCTCGGCGAAGACGCCGAGCGCCTCGCCGCCGCGGACGATCTCGCGCATCCGCCGCACCGCCTCACGGTCGGACTCGCCGCGCCGCACCGCGAACGAGCCGAAGAGCCGCAGGTACGCGCCGCCGACCGGCACCGCGTGCGCCTCCGCCTTCGCGAGGTAGTACAGCGGCCGCGGCGTCGCCCATCCGTACGCAGGAATGTCGACCCAGGCGAAGTGGTTCATCGCGACGACGATGCCGCTATCGCGCGGCATCCGCTCCTTGCCGTACACGCGCAGCCGCGACATGAGCGCGACAGGCCCGCCCATCGCAACACGGCCCCAGGCCCAGTTGAAGTCGACCCAGTTCAAACCGCGATGCGTTCGCGAACGAGCGCCTCGATGCGCTCGACGACGTCCTCGACCTGGAGGTTCGTCGTGTCGATCTCCTGCGCGTCGGG
>DASXLN010000120.1:0-1981 GCA_036496165.1 Gaiellaceae bacterium
GCGACGAGCGAGAAGTCGACGAGACTCTCCGACGTGTCGAGACGCACGCCCCACAGCCGGTCGCCGAGCGCGCGCGCTACCTCGAGCGCCGTCTCGACGGAGTTGTTCTCGAAGTCGACGAGCACCGTCACGCGCATCTCCGGCGAGGCCCACTCCGCGAACTTCGTCGCCGCGAGCACCGTGTTGCCGCCGTACGACGCGATGAGCGAGTGCGGGACGGTGCCGAGACCGCGGCCGCCCCACCACGACGCCTGCTCGTCCGTCGTCACGCCGATCTCCGCTCCGGTGATCTGGCCCGCGACATAGGCGGCATAGCCGTCGCCGGTCTGGACGCGGTGGTGGTCATGCTGCGCGGGCATGAAGATGATCGGCTTGCCGTTCGCCGCCTCGAGGACGCGCACGACGTTCGTCGTGATCAGCGTCCGGCGGGCGAGCACGCCGAGATAGACGGTCTCGAGGTGCGCGAACAGCGTGTAGTCGCCTTCGATCGTCAGCACCGTCTCGTATGGCGAGATCGAGTCGCCGTCGTAGAGCGCGTGGACGGTGAGGGCGTCCCAGTCGTCGCTACAGAGCTTGAGGACGGCGATCGCCTCGTCGATGCCGCCGAGGTGCGCCTCGTTCTTCTGGAACACCTGCATGACGACACGCGGGCGGCGCTCGTCCGCGACCAGCGTCGCGCGCGAATGGTTGAAGTAGGCGTCGGTGTAGTACCCCGCCCTCATCTTCTCGACGGGAAGGTCGAAGATTTCCGGGGCGAGCCGGCTAGCTCGTGCCCGAGTCGCCGTCACCCTCGAGCTCCAGGCAGGCGCGCAGCGCGGCCTCGGCAACCTCGAGCTGCTCGGGCGTCGGGTCCGCGGTCGTCAGCCGGTGCTGCAGCTCGTGACCGGGCTTCGACAGCGCCTGCGCGATCGGGTTCTTCGGATGCCGTGTCATCCAGCTGAAGATCTCCGTCGATGCGCCGAGGGCGCCGACCTGCGCTGCGGTGCGCGCCTGGTTGCGGATGCGCTCCGGCGCGAGGGCGGCGAGTGCGTTGCCGGCTGCGGAGGTCAGGAGCAGCGGGCCGATGAGGTGGCCGCCACAGCGCTCGTGCTCCTTCTGCGCTCCCGTCCCATGCTCGTACGTGCCGATCGAGATGTGCTCCGCGCCGTGGTATGCCGCCAGCTCGCCGCCGCGCAGCGCCAGCGCGGCAGGCGCGAGCGAGAGCACGCCGGCGAGAAGCTCCTGCGCGAGCGGCCGAAGCCGCGACTCGCGCAGGCCGCGCACCGCGACGGCCGTGCCGACGACCGAGACGAGCGTGCGCGAGTCCTGCATCGGCATGCGCGCGGCCGGCAAGCGGCGCTTCACCTCGGGAAGGACGGCGAGCGACTCGAGCAGCTTCAACGGCCCGCGCAGCAGCGGCGTCCGTACGCGCGTGGAGACGAAGCGCTTGCGCGCCGATGCCACCTCGATGCGGCCGTCGGGGTGACGGATCGCGCAGGCCCACGACGTCGGCCCGTGGACGAGCACGCCGTTCGCCAGTGCCATTCCACCGAGCCGGACCTTGTCGCTCACGTCCTGGACCGTAGCGCGCCCTGCATGGCGTGTGCCGCCGGACCGAGGTCGAAGCGCGTCTCGTCTACCGCAGCGACGGGCATCACCTCGCGCACGGACGACGTGACGAACACCTCGTCGGCGGCGAGAAGCCGCTCGAGTGGGAAAGCGCCCTCCTCGACCGCGTAGCCCGCCTCGGGCGCGAGCTCGCAGACAAGGGCGCGCGTCACCCCGGCGAGGATCGGCAGGTCGAGGGACGGCGTCAGCAGCCGGTCGCTGTCGCGCCACCAGACGTTCGCGGTCGGCGCCTCGAGGACGATCCCGTCGTGCCCGACGAGGAGCGCGTCGTCGGCGCCGCGCACCGCTGCATCGTCCTGCGCCGCCATGTTCTCCGCGTAGCTCGTCGACTTCGCACCCGCGAGCGTGCCGGTCGACCAGCGCACGACGGCGA
>DASXLN010000121.1:0-7390 GCA_036496165.1 Gaiellaceae bacterium
CGTCGCCGTCAGGCGCTAGAAGCTCGTCGCGGCGAGTAGCGCGAGCGTCAGCGAGACGGGGACGAGGACGACCCCGAGAAGGCTGTAGCGGACGACCGACGGCTGGGCGCCGTTCGCACGCGCGACCTGCAGCCAGAGGACGGCGGACAGCGATCCGGTCACTGCAAGGTTCGGGCCGAGATCGAGTCCGAGGAGGAGCGCGCGCGGGTGGGCGGGCGCGTGTGCGGCGAGCACGGACGCGGCCGGGAGATTGTTGACGAGCACCGCCGCACCGGCACCGAGCCACGCCGACGTCCACCGTCCGGTGTGGGCTGCGAGGGTCCCGAGCCCCGACACCGTCCGCGCGAGTGTGCCAAGCGCGACCGCGACCGCGAGCACGCCGCCGAGGAGCAGCGGGTTGGCGGCGTGGACGGCCGCGCGTACCGGAAGCCGGCCGACAACCGCCGCAGCGACGCCGACCGCGAGGATCGGGAGCGCCGGATGTGCGAGCGCGAGCACGAGCGCGGTGGCGACGACAACGGCGAGCGATCCTGCCGCAGGCCGGAACAACGGCCGCTCGACGACCGGCGCCACGCGCCGGCGCAGCTCGCGGCGGAACACTGCCGCGACGAACGCGATCGTGACCGCCACCGCGACGATCCACGCGGGCCAGAGATGGCCGGCGAACGCCGAGCCGGAGACATGCTCGTGCGCGAGGACGATGAGGTTCGTGAGGTTCGAGCCGGGGAGGAGGAGCGACGCCGAGTTCGCCATGAACACGACGCCGTAGAGGAACGGCATCTCCCCGAGGCCACGCTGCCGCGCGGCGTGCAGCAGGACCGGCGTGAGGAACACGACCGCCGTGTCGAGGTTGAGCACGGCGGTGACGACCGCCGTCAGCAGGAGGAGCGACGCGAGCAACGCCGTCCCGCCTCCCGGTATCCGCGCCACGAGCGCGCCGGCTTCGGCGAACAACCCTTCCCGCGCCGCGGTCGCTCCGACGAGGAGGAGCCCCGCGACGAGCGCGAACGCGGGCCACGCCTGCGAGAACGCCTCGTGGGCGTGGTGCACGGTCACACGAGAATCGTTAGCCGAAGAAGGCCTGCGCCACGGCGTACCACGCCGGCGGCACGGTCTTCAGCTCGGCAGTCGCCTCGGAGAGCGGCACCGCCTCGATGTCGTCGCCGCGGAGCGCTGCCATCTTCCCGAAATCGCCCGCGAACGCCAGCTCGGCCGCCTTGAGCCCGAACCGGGTCGCGAGCACGCGGTCGCGCGGCGTCGGGCTCCCGCCGCGCTGCACGTGGCCGAGTACGGTGACGCGTGTCTCGAACCCGGTGCGCTGCTCGATCTCGCGGCCGAGCACCTCGCCGACACCGCGGTTGCCGAGGACGACGTGACCGAACTGGTCGAGCTCGCCGCTGTCCTGCACGCCGGGAAGCTCGCACCCTTCGCTGATGACGACGATGGAGAAGTTCTTCCCGCGCGCGTGACGCTTACGGATCGACTCGGCGACGTCCTCGAAGTCGACCGGCTGCTCGGGGATGAGGATCACGTCGGCGCCGCCCGCGATGCCGCTCATGACGGCGATCCAGCCCGCGTGCCTGCCCATCACCTCAACGACCATCACGCGGTTGTGCGACTCGGCTGTCGTGTGGAGCCGGTCGATCGCCTCGGTCGCGATCGTCACCGCGGTGTCGAAGCCAAAGGTGTAGTCCGTTCCCGAGAGGTCGTTGTCGATCGTCTTCGGCACGCCGATGACGGGAACTCCGTGCTCCTCGAAGAGCTTCGCCGCGACGCCGAGCGTGTCCTCGCCGCCGATCGCGACGAGGGCGTCGAGCTCGCGGTCACGAAAGCTTTGAAGCACTTTCTCGACTCCGCCGTCGAGCTTGTACGGGTTCGTGCGGCTCGTCCCGATGATCGTCCCGCCGCGCGGCAGGATGCCGGACACCTCCTGGACGCCGAGGTCCTGGAACCGGCCCTCGACCATCCCGCGCCAGCCCTCGAGCACGGCCACCGAGTCCCATCCGGCCGCGTCGGCGCTGCGGACCACCGCCCGGATGACCGCGTTGAGGCCGGGACAGTCGCCCCCGCCGGTGAGCATGCCGACCGTCTTGGCCATTGCTTCTAGTCATAGCCGGTCGGAACGGGCCGCGCGTCCGTAATCGACGGTTTGATGCGGCGGGTGGGACTCGAACCCACACGTCCCGAAGGACAATGGCTTTTGAGGCCATCGCGTCGACCAGTTGCGCCACCGCCGCGGGCAAGACCCATTGTACGGCGCCTGGAAGCGGTCCTTGCCTGCCGTCAAAAGCTGACCGACCCATCTTGAAACCGGGGCTGGGGCGCGAAATACTCCGCGGACGCAAGGCAAGTGCTCTTCCCGCGGAAAAAGAACCACATCGGGTCGGACAATGGAGGAGGGAGTTTTGAGTAAGAAGTTTTCGCTGTTGGCGCTCGGCGTCGCTGCAGTCGCGTTCGCCGTCGTCGCCGGGTACACGGGGACCGCTCGAAGCGCGACGGCCGGCGTGACGCCGCTGCCGTCGTCGTCGTGCAGCCCGATCGTCTACAAGGGGTCCGGCTCGCCGGACTTCATCGTCGCCTCGGACCTGCCGCTGCAGGGCGCGATCCGGCACCAGACGGTGCAGGTGTCGCGCGCGGAGATCTGGGCGCTGGCGAACGCGGGCTGGAAGGCCGGCTCGTACAAGATCGGCTACCAGTCGTGTGACGACTCGACCGCACAGACGGGCGGGTGGGACACCGCGAAGGCTGCGACGAATGCCCACCTGTACGCGAACAACCGGTCGGTCATCGCCGTCCTCGGGACGTTCAACTCGGGCGCGGCCAAGATCGAGGTCCCGATTCTCAACCGGACGTCGCTGCTGATGGTCAGCCCGGCGAACACGAACCCGGGCCTGACGAAGAAGTGGGACGTCGGTGAGCCGCAGAAGTACTACCCGACCGGCGCGCGGAACTACGCCCGCGTGGTCGCGACGGACGACATCCAGGGCCCTGCGGACGCAATGTGGTCGCAGTCGCTCGGCTTCAAGAAGGTGTACGTCCTCAACGACAAGCAGACGTACGGCTTCGGCGTCGCCAAGACGTATCAGGCGGCGGCGAAGAAGCTCGGCATCAAGGTCGTCGGCTTCGAGGGCTGGGACGCGAAGGCGTCGAGCTACGAGGCGCTCGCGACCCGGATCAAGGCGTCGGGCGCACAGGCCGTGTTCCTCGGCGGCATCGTCTGCAACAACGGCGCGAAGCTGATGCAGGACATCAAGTCGGTGGACTCCAAGATCCAGCTGCAGATGCCTGACGGCTTCAGCGATCCGAACGCGAACGGCGCGGTCGGCAATGGCGCGTACATCAGCGTCGCCGGCGAGCCGCCGAAGGCTCTGACGGGCGTGGGCGCCACGTTCGTGAAGAGCTTCGGCAAGCAGATCGGCGCAACGCCGAACCCGTACGCCGCGTATGGCGCAGAGGCGATGGACGTTGCTCTCCAGGCGATCGCCAAGGGCGGCGGGCAGCGGGCGGCGACCACGAAGGCGATCTACGGCCTGACGGTCACCAACGGCATCCTCGGCACCTTCACGATCAACTCGAGCGGCGACACGAACCTGACGCCGATCACGATCTACAAGGAGTCGGGCAAGAACCTGAACCCGGTCAAGACGCTCGTGCCCGGCGCGAGCCTCATCGGCGGGTAACGCTCAGGCGATACGCAGGACCGCACCGGGGGAGGCAACGCCTCCCCCGGTGTTCATCTTCAACGGAACCCCTGTGGCCACTCACGCACAAACCGAAGTTCTCGCCAAGCAACGGCGGCCGGTGACGGCGTACGTCATGCCGGTGTTCGCGACGCTGCTCGTGCTCCTGCTGATCTTCTGGCTCGCGAAGAACATCCAGCACTTCGGCTTCGCCTACTTCCTCAACATCGCGTTCATCGGGCTGACGATCGGCGCGCTGTACTCGCTCATCGCGCTCGGCTATACGCTCGTCTACGGCATTCTCGAGCTGATCAACTTCGCGCACGGCGACGTGTTCATGCTCGGCGGGCTCTTCTCCGCGACGATGCTGCTCTCCGTCTTCCACCTGAAGGCGGGCGCGTCGACCGGCACGCTCGTCGTCGCGATCCTCGGCTCGCTGCTTGTCGCCATGGCGGCCTGCGGCCTCCTGAACGCGGCGATCGAGCGGGTCGCGTACCGCCCGCTGCGCGGCGCGCCCCGCCTCGCGCCGCTCATCACCGCCATCGGCATGTCGTTCATCCTCGAAGACGTCGCCATCGGCTGGAAGGGGCCGAACTACACCGCCGTTCCCGACGTTCTGCCGAGGAGCAACGTGTTCGCGGTCCACGGCGTCGCGTACGAATGGGAGAAGCTCATCGTCGCGCTCATTACCGTGCCCGTGCTCGTCGCGCTCGTCTGGTTCGTCCGCAAGACGCGGCAGGGCAAGGCGATGCGCGCGACCGCACAGGATCGCGACGCGGCGGCGATGATGGGCATCGACGTCAACCGCACGATCTCGATCACATTCCTCATTGCCGGCGCGCTCGCCGGCGCCGGCGGGCTCGTCTTCGCGCTTTACCGCGGCGGTGAGATCCGGTACGACACCGGCTACCAGCTCGGCCTGATCGCGTTCACGTCCGCCGTGCTCGGCGGCATCGGCAACCTCCCCGGCGCGGTGCTCGGAGCGCTCGTCATCGGATTCATCCAGGCGTTCAACGAGGGGCTGCAGTGGCACGCGCCCGGCAGCGACTGGACGGAGTCGATCGTCTTCGGGATTCTCATCCTCATCCTCGTGTTCCGGCCCGAAGGGCTCCTGGGCGAACGAACGCCGGAAGGCGGCTGACGTGCGCCGCGTTCTCCCCGAGATCGAAGCCTGGTCGCGGCTGACGCCGCTTCAGCGCCGCGCAGCGAAGGCGTTCGCGTGGACGGGCCTCGCCCTGATCCTCGTCGTGCTCTTCGGCGTCTGGCAGTGGTCGGCGCTCGTGATCGCAGCCGTCGTGCTCGTCCTCGTCGTCCCCGACTACAGCCGGGTGACGATCGGGGGCAAGCGCGTCGGGCGGTACTTCGTCCCGCTTGCCGTCTTGACCCTCGCGATCACGTATCCGGTCTACGCGAGCTCGACGACGGGTGTGAATCCGAGTCTGCCGCAGTTGCCCGTGTTCGGCACGTTCCCGCTCATGAGCACGATGGTGAACATGGGCATCTTCACGATGATGGCGCTCGGCCTGAACTTCGTCGTCGGCTACGCGGGGCTGCTCGACCTCGGCTATGTCGCGTTCTATGCGATCGGCTCGTACATGGCCGGCTGGCTCGCGTCGTCGCAGTTCTCGCAGGTGAACGTGCGCTTCGGGGCGATCGGCGTCATCCCGGGCCTGACCGGCATCCACCTCTCGATGTGGCTCGTGCTGCCGGCGGCCGGCATCGTCACGGCGATCGCGGGAATCCTCATCGGCCTGCCGACGCTGCGCCTGCGCGGCGACTACCTCGCGATCGTCACGCTCGGGTTCGGCGAGATCCTGCCGCAGGTCGCGCGGAACGGCGACAACCTCGGCCACTTCAACCTCACGAACGGCACCGGTGGCATCACGCCGATCGACCCGCCGGGCTTCGGCAGCTTCCTGCACCATCATCTCGGTCTGCCCGCGAACTACGGAGCGCTCGGGACGACGTTCGACCGGGACTACTTCTGGACGGTCCTCGTGCTCGTGCTGATCACCATCTTCTGCAGCTCGCGCCTCCGCGACTCACGGCTCGGCCGCGCGTGGATCGCGATCCGGGAGGACGAGGTCGCAGCGGCGGCAATGGGCGTCCCGCTCATGCGCACGAAGACGTGGGCGTACGCGACGGGCGCGTTCTTCGGCGGCGTCGCGGGCGCGTACTACGCGAGCTACAACGGAAGCTCGAACCCGGACGAGTTCTACTTCCAGATCTCCGTGTTCATCCTCGTCATGGTCATCCTCGGAGGCATGGGGAACATCTGGGGCGTCATCTTCGGTGCGTGCTTCCTCACGTATCTCAACTCCGAGGGCCTGAACAACATCGGGTCCTGGCTGAACGGCCACTTCGGCCCGGGCGGATCGGACGTCACCTTGTGGCACAAGCCGCTCGACGTGCCGCAGTACAACTTCGGCATCTACGGCGTCATCCTCGTCGTCGTCATGCTCTTCCGTCCGGAGGGTCTCATCCCAAGCCGGCGACGCGCGGCTGAGTTCCACGAGGGTGTTCACGACCAGCCGCTCTACGACGCGGTCGCGTGATGACGGAGGACCTGCTCCAGACGTTCGGCTTGCGCAAGGAGTTCGGCGGGCTCGTCGCCGTCGACAGCGTCGACTTCACCGTGCCGGAAGGCTCCATCGTCAGCCTCATCGGACCGAACGGGGCCGGGAAGACGACCTTCTTCAACATGCTCACCGGCGTGTACAAGCCGACCGCGGGCCGCGTGGTCTTTGCCGGCGAGGATCTCACCGGCAAGCCGCCGCACGCGTTCACGCAGCGCGGCATCGGGCGCACGTTCCAGAACATCCGCCTCTTCCAGAACATGACCGCGCTCGAGAACGTGCTCGTCGGCATGCACACGCGCCTCAAGGGGAGTCTCATCGAGGCGATCCTGCGGACACCGCGCGTGAAGCACGAAGAGGTCGACGCGCGCTCGCGCGCGCGCGAGCTGCTCGAGTTCTCCGGCCTGCGGCGCAAGGACAACGAGATCGGGCGCAACCTCTCGTACGGAGATCAGCGCCGGCTCGAGGTCGCGCGCGCGCTTGCGACGCAGCCGAAGCTGCTTCTCCTCGACGAACCGACGGCCGGCATGAACCCGCAGGAGACGGCCGAATTCACGGACTTCGTCGGCCGGTTGCGCCAGGAGCTCGGTCTCAGCGTGCTGCTCATCGAGCACGACATGCGCGTCGTCATGGGCGTCTCGGATCGCGTCACCGTCCTCGACTACGGTGAGAAGATCGCCGAGGGGTCGCCGACCGAGATTCAGAAGAACGAGCGCGTCATCGAGGCGTACCTCGGAAGCGCGGCGGTGAGCACGGGGTGACCGCATTGCTCACGCTCGACGGCGTCGAGACCTTCTACGGCTCCATCCAGGCGCTGAAGGGGATCTCGATCGAGGTCAACGAAGGCGAGATCGTCACGCTCATCGGCGCGAACGGCGCCGGCAAGTCGACGACCCTTCGGTCGATCAACGGCCTCAACCATCCGCGGCGCGGGAAGATCTCGTTCCGCGGGCGCGACATCACGAACGACGCGCCGCACGCGATCGTGAAGATGGGGATCGCGCAGTCGCCGGAGGGCCGCAAGCTCTTCCCGCGCATGACGGTCACCGAGAACCTCGAGATGGGCGCGTTCCAGCGCTCCGACCGCGCCGGCATCCGCGAGGACATGGACCGCGTCTTCACGCTCTTCCCGCG
>DASXLN010000122.1:0-3782 GCA_036496165.1 Gaiellaceae bacterium
CTCGACGATGCGCACGACGTCGGGCGCCTTGTCGCGCGGCGGCATGAAGTCGTAGACCTTGACCGCACCCTCGTCGTTCTCCCATGTCGTCTCGAGCACGAGGGTGTCGCCGCGGTAGCGGCGGGACGTCTTCCCGCCCGCCTTCGGCGCGAGCAGCCAGCGGCCGTTGTCGGCGGCGCCAAGCAGCGCCGCAAAGCACGCGCCCGAGTCGAAGCGCGGGAAGCAGAGCCAGTCGATCGAGCCGCCGCGCTCGACGAGCGCGGCGGTCTGAAGGTCGCCGATGAGCGCGTAGTCCTCTATCCGTCCAGCCATCGCCACCGCTTTCGTGCCGCGCGCTCGAACGCCGCCTCGTACTCCTCCGTCGCCTCGTCGTCGAGCGTGCGTGCAAACGCGTCGCGCATGTCCGCGAGCGCGTCCTTCGTCGCGTCGATCATGTCCATGTAGTCGCCGAACGCCTCCTCGGCCTCGTCGCGCGGGGCACGGTCGTAGCGTTCCTTCGCCTCACGGACTTCCTCGAGAGCGCCGTCCTGCTCGAAGAGATCGAGCTGCCGCGAGATGACATCCGCGAATCGTTTCACGCGATCTCCGCGTAGAGCGCCAGGTGCGCACGCGCGGCAGCGTCCCAGCTCAGCTCCTCGCGCGCGCGCCGGGCTCCCGCGCGGAACGGCTCGGGGTCCCGGAGCACATCGGTGATCGCCTCGGCGAGGCCGTCGACGTCCCCCGGCGCGACCACTCGCCCGGCGCCGAACCGCCGCACCGGCTCGGCGATGCCGCCGACGTCGTACGCGATCGCCGGCACACCGGCGCCGAGCGCGCGCAAGAGCGCGCCGCTCTGGTCGAGCTCCGGCCGGTACGGAAAGACGGCGACCGTCGCGTCGCCGAGCGCGCGGTCGATCTCGGCGTCGGGCAGGTAGCCGAGGCGCCACTCGATGTGCTCGCCCCCGTAGGCATCGACGGGCTCGAGGGGATCGCCCGCGACGAGCAGACGTGCGCCGGCACGCCGTGTCGCCTCGATCGCATCGCCGAGCCCCTTGTACGCGCGGATGACGCCGAGCGCGAGCACTGTGCGTCCGTCGTCGGTGCGCTCCGGGTCGCTCGGGAATACGGGGTGCGGAATGACGACCGCATCGATGTCGAGGGCGGCGAGCGTGTCGCGTCCTCGTTCGCTGTGCACGACGATGCGGTCGAACCGCGCGAGGAGGTCGCTCCAGAGCTTCTGCTTCTTCGCCGTTCTGCGCGGCAGGAGGTCGTGCGCGGTGAACACCGACGGGATGCGCGGGCGCAGAAACCGCTCGTCCAGCTCCGGCACGAGCCACTGCATGTGCAGGACGTCCGCGCGGCGGCGGTTCAGGGCGGCGACGCCGAACGGATGCTCGAGCACCTTCAGTGGCAGGCGCAGCCGCGAGCGCCGGAAGAGGCGCGACGACAGCGGGTAGTACGGCTCGCTGCGGAGGTATCCGTCCGGCCGCGGCGCGTCGCCGAAGCGGAAATGCGAGGTCACGAGCTCGACTTCGCAGCGGGCGCGCGCCAGGGACGCCGCGAGTTCGTGGTCATAGGGCGGCGTGAACGCGGGAGGGTCGGCCAGGACAATGCGCACCGCCATAGGCTACGGATGTGCCGCTCCTCGTTCGGACGTGGAATCTCTTTCACGGCAACGCGGTCCCGCCCGAGCGGCGCGCGTACCTCCGCGAGATGGTCGAGCTCGTGACCGCCGACGACCCTGACGTCGTCTGTCTCCAGGAGGTGCCCGTGTGGGCGCTCGGGCGCCTCGAGTCGTGGAGCGGCATGCGCGCGTTCGGCGCGACGGGGGCGCAGCCGCTGCTCGCGAGCGCCGAGCTCGGGCGGCTCGTGACCGAGCTCCATCACGGCATCCTGCGCTCGGCCGTCACGGGCGAGGGCGTTGCGACGCTCGTCGCCCGCCGGCACTCGATCGTCGACGAGCGGCGCGACCCGGTCGGCCCGAACCGCGTCCTCCTCGGCGTGCGGCTCGCTGACGGGCCGTTCGTCGGCAACTTCCACGTCACGGGCGGCGCGGTAGCCGAGGAGCAGTTCCGCCGCGTGGTCGAGCTGGCGCCCGACGGCCCCATCGTCCTCGCCGGCGACGTCAATCTGCGCCCGCCGTACGACCTCGAGGGCTTCGCGCCGCCGCTCGCGGACAGCATCGACCAGATCCTCGTGCGCGGGCTCCCATCCTCGACGCCGACGGCATGGCCGTCCGAGCGTCGCCGCGTGGACGGGAAGCTCATGTCCGACCATGCGCCGGTGGAGGTGAGCGTGGGATGACCTTCGACGAAGCCCGCGCACAGTTCCCGGTCCTCGACCGGTACGCGTATCTCAACGCGGGCACGAACGGCCCGCTCGCGCGTGCGACCGTCTCGGCGATGGTCAAGCAGGCGCAGCGCGACCTCGAGCACGGCCGCAGCGGCATGGCCTGGGCCGAAGCCGTCCTCGCCATGCGCGAGGAGGCGCGGACGGGGCTCGCTGCCGTCATCGGCGCCGACCCGTTCCATGTCGCGCTCGTCGATTCGACGACACGCGGCTGCGCGATCGTGCTCGCCGGCCTCGGCCTGCGTGCCCAGGACGAGGTCGTCATCACCGGCGATGAGCACTTCGGGTTGACAGGCCCGGCTCATGCGTCCGGCGCGACGATCGTCGTGACGGATGCGACCGAGGACGCGATCCTCGCCGCCGTCACGCCGCGCACGAAGCTGATCGCGACGTCGCATGTCTTGTGGACGACGGGCCGCCGGCTCGACCTCGAGCGAGTGCGCGCGGAGAGCGGGCTGCCGATCCTGGTCGACGGTGCGCAGTCGGCCGGCTCGATCCAGGTCGATGCGACGCTGTTCGATTACTACACCGTGTCGGCGCAGAAATGGTTGTGCGCGCCGGAGGGGAACGGCGCGCTCTACGTGCGAGAGCCGGAGCGGCTGCGCGTCGTGTCGCCGGGTTACCTCGGCCAATCGTCGTACGAGCCGGCCGGTGCGTTCGTGCCGAAGGACGGCGCGGCGCGGTTCGACTCCGGCTGGAGCGCGGCGCCGTCGCTGGCCGGCCTCGTCGCCGCGCTGAAGACGCATCCGGAATGGCGGTACGAGCGCGCGGCCGCGAATGCGGCGCGGTGCTGCGAGCTGCTGGACGGGATCGTCGAGATCGTCACGCCGCCCGCTCACTCGACGCTCGTGTCGTTCCGCCCGGCCGGCGATCCGACGGAGCTCGTCGCGCGCCTGCACGCGCAGGACGTCGTGGTGCGCGAGCTGCCAGGCCGGAATCTCGTGCGCGCCTCAGTCGGCTGGTGGACGAACGAGGACGACCTGCAGCGCCTCGCCGACGGACTACGCGGGTAGACCGAGCTCGGCGGCGATCGGCTGCAGCGCTTCGACGACGGTGCGGATGTGGTCGTCGAGCTCGACGCCGAGCTCCTCGGCGCCCTTGTAGACGTCCTCGCGATGCACGCCCGACGCGAATGACGGCTGTTTCAGCTTCTTGCGCACGGACTTGGGCTCGAGCCCTTCGAGCCCGGTCGGCCGGACGAGGGCGCATGCGTGCACGAAGCCCGACAGCTCGTCGCACGCGAAGAGCGCCTTCTTCAGCGGCGTGTCGCGCGGCATCGACAGGTGCTCGGCGTGGGAGAGCACGGCCTCGACGATCTCGTCGGGGTAGCCCTCCTCACGCAGGATCGGCGCGCCGTCCTGCGGATGCTTGTCGAGCGTCGGGTGCATCTCGTAGTCGAAGTCGTGCAGCAGCGCGGCGACTCGCCACTGCTCCTCGTCACCGTCGAACCGGCT
>DASXLN010000123.1:0-3018 GCA_036496165.1 Gaiellaceae bacterium
CGGCGAGCAACGCGGCGTACGCATCGCGGTCGACCGGGAGCGGAACCGCCTCACCCGTGCACGACGACAGGACGATCGCGTTTGCTACCTCGAGCGACCCGAGAGTGCTTCGGGCCGGCACGCGCGGCTCGGATCCCGCCCGCACCGCGGCGGCGAAGTCCTCGTGGACGTCGAGATGGTTTCCCCGCCCGGCTGGGAGGAGGACGGGCTCGTCCACGCTCGCCGGGACGTCGAACATCCCGGTCGCGGTCGCCAGGTGCTCCGACACCGCCGGCTCGAAGCGTTCGAACGCGATCGTCTCGCCGACGATCTCGATGCGCCCACGGTCGCCGACGAGCTCGATGCGCTGCACGCCCGGCTCCGTCGTCGAGACGGCAACCGTGCCGACCGCGCCGTTGGCGTATTCGAGCAACGCCGTCGCCGTGTCCTCGGTCTCCATCGGCTGCGCGCGCCGCCGCGAGCTGCCCCACACCGAGAGGGGAGCTCCCGCGAGGTGACACAGAAGGTCGAGCGTGTGCGGCGCCTGGTTCATGAGCACGCCGCCGCCCTCGCCCTCCCAGGTGCCGCGCCAGGCGGCTGCGCGATAGTAGGCATGCGGGCGATAGAGCGGGTCGACGATGGACACGCGGATGAGCGCTCCGACGCGGCCGTCCGCGATCAGCGAGCGAGCGGCGGCGATGACGGGGCGGAAGCGCTGCTGGAAGCAGACGCCGAGCAGCCTGTCCGTGCGGTCGGCGGCGTCGATCATCTCGTCGGCCTCGCGTGCCTCGACGGCGATGGGCTTCTCGACGAGGACGTGCGTCCCGGCCTCGAGGGCCGCGATCGCGAGCGCGGGATGCGAAGGATGCGGCGTGCACACGACGACGACGTCCGGCGCGAGTGCGAGCAGCTCGCGATGGTCGACGAACCACGGGCAGCCGGCGCCGTCTGCGAGCGGCGCGACTTCCGCAGGGTCGAGTGCGGTGATGCCGACGAGCTCGACGTCGTCGAGCGCCGCGATCGCCTCGAGGTGCGTCGGCGCGATCACGCCCGCGCCGATCACGCCGTAGCGGAGCGTCACGCGCCGAGCTCCCGCAGGGCGGCGACGCAGTCGCGCGTCGCCAGCTCGCCGCTCCCGTCGCGCTGGTAGTGCGTCTCGAACGAGAGGTACCCGTCGTATCCGGTCTCACCGAGGTAGCGGATCAGCGCGGCGAAGTCGACGATGCCGTCACCGATGCGCGTCCACTCCTGCGACGCGGTGACGTCCTTCACGTGCACGTGCGCGACGCGGTCGCGCACGTCCTCGAGGCCGCCGAGGCCGGTGAACGCGGCCGGGTCGAGCATCGCGGCGTTCCCGGGGTCCCAGATGAGACGAAGGTGGGGCGAATCGGCGGCGGCGAGCGCGGCGCGCGCCTCGGCGCTCGTGGCGACGTTGCACTCGTGCTCATTCTCGAGCGCGAGCGTCACTCCGGCCGCGTGCGTGCGTTCAGCTGCATCCCGCAACACGGGGCCGGCGGCGGAGATCGCGGCGGCCGGGTCGGGCTCGCGCCAGTACGCGAACGCCCGGACGATCGGCGCGCCGAGGATCCGCGCCGTCCGCAGGGCGTCTTCGAGCACCGCGTCCTGCGGCTCGCCGCGGTCGCACTTCATGAACGGCGACGCGATCGCGCTCACCGTGAACCCACGGCGGTCGATCGTCTCCCGGACCGCCTCCACGTCCCGATCGAGGAAGCGCAGCTCGACGGCGTCGATCTCCAGCTCCTCGAGGACGTCGAGCGCCCGATCGAGGTTCGGGTCGATCTCGTCCGTGATCACGCTCAGGCGCACGATCGTGCTTGTATCAGCCCCATGGATTCGGTGGCCGTGGTCACGGGCGCGTCCGGCGTCCTCGGGGGTGCGATCGTCGAGGGCCTGGCCGCCGCGGGTGCGCGCGTCGGTCTGCTCGCCCGGCGGCGCGACCGGCTCGAGGCGCTCGCCGCCAAGCACGACGGGCTCGTCCTCGAGGCGGACGTCCTCGACACGGCTCAGCTCGAGCGCGCGCGCGACGCGGTGCTCGAACGCTGGGGCCGGATCGACGTCCTCGTCAACGCGGCCGGGGGCAACGTCGCCGCCGCCACCGTCGGCGAGCGGTCGTTCTTCGAGCTGCCGGTCGAGGCCCTCGACGAGGTGATGCGACTGAACTTCCACGGCACCGTCCTGCCGACGCAGGTGTTCGCGGCGGCGATGGACGGCGGCGCGATCGTGAACATCTCGTCGGCGGCGGCGCACCGCGCGCTCACGCGCGTCATCGGGTACGGCGCGGCGAAGGCGGCGGTCGAGAACGTCACACGCTGGCTCGCGGTCGAGCTCGCCCCGCGCGGCGTGCGCGTGAACGCGGTCGCCCCCGGCTTCTTCGTCGGAGAGCAAAATCGCGCGCTCCTGCTCGACGAGTCCGGCGGGCTGACGCCGCGCGGCGAGCGGATCGTCGCCGCCACGCCGGCGGGGCGGTTCGGCGAGCCGCACGAGGTCGCGGACGCAGTCGTGTGGCTGTGCAGCGACGCCGCCTCGTTCGTCACCGGCGCGATCGTCCCGGTCGACGGCGGCTTCGACGCCTTCAGCGGAATCTAAAGCCGGTACGCGTCACGGACGAGGCCGACGGCAAGCTCGTTCGCGACGCGGCGAGCCTCGTCCTCGTCGAGGAAGCCGGCGTCGACCTTGCGCGCGAGCCAGCCGCACGTGCGGCGGCGCCAGAGATCGTGTCGTGCCGGCAGCGCGGTGAGCGCGCGGGCGTCGTCGACGAAGCCTGCGAGGTTGTGGATGCCCGCGGTCTCGACGACGCGGTCGAGGAAACGGTCGATGCCGGCAGGGCTGTCATGGAACCACCACGGGCACCCGAGCCGCACGGCCGGGTAGTGGCCCGCGAGCGGCGCGAGCTCGCGGCTGTAGGTGCTCTCGTCGAGCGTGAAGAGGATGAGCCGGAAGGCCGGATCGTTCCCGTAGGCCTCGAGCAGCGGCCGCAGCCCGCGCGTCCAGTCGGTCGCGACCGGGATGTCTGCGCCG
>DASXLN010000124.1:0-1828 GCA_036496165.1 Gaiellaceae bacterium
CCCGATGAGCGCGCTCGCAATCGGTGCTGCGAGCTCGACCCGGTACGCCTGCGAGCGCGAGCCCGCGGTCAGCGCGCGGAGTCGCCGCTCGACGTCGATCGCGGCGGAGGCGTCGGAGAGAACGATGCCGTCGCCGCCGCAGGTCGGGCACTTCTTCGTCATCAGCTCGCGCGGGCCGTCGGTGACGTTCTGACGCGTCATCTCGACGAGACCGAGCGGCGAGATCTCGACGACGTACGTCTTCGTCCGGTCGCGCTCGAGCTCCTCACGCAGGGCGTCCTCGACCGTCTTCCGGTTCTTCGGGTTCGCCATGTCGATGAAGTCGATGACGATGATCCCGCCGATGTCGCGTAGGCGGAGCTGGCGGACGACCTCCTTCACCGCCTCGAGGTTGTTCTTCGTGATCGTGTCCTCGAGCCGACCGCCGGAGCTCTTGCCGCGCGAGCCGACGAAGCGGCCGGTGTTCACGTCGATGACGGTGAACGCCTCCGCGTAGTCGAAGATCAGGTACCCGCCCGAAGGCAGGTCGACGCGGCGATTCAACGTGGACTTGATCTCGGCGTCGACCCCGAATGCTTCCATCAGCGGCGGCTTGTCCTTGTACCGGATGACGCGCTCGACCATGTGCGGCGAGGTCTTCTTCAGGTAGCCCGTGATGCGCTTGAACGCCTGGTCGTTGTCGACGAGCGCGCGCTCGAAGTCGCCGGTGAAGAGGTCGCGCGTGACGCGCAGCGGCAGCTCGGCCTCCTGGTAGATGAGCTCCGGCGCCTTCGCGATCTTCGCCTGCGCCTCGATCGACTTCCACAGCCGCTGCAGGAAGACGAGGTCGCGTTCGATGTCCTCTTCCGATGCGCCCTCGGCCGCGGTGCGGACGATGACGCCGCCTTCCTTGACGTTGAGCTTCTTCAGGATGTCCTTGAGGCGGTTGCGCTCGTCGTCCTCGAGCCGCCGCGAGACGCCGAGGCCTTCGCCCTGTGGGACGAAGACGACGAAGCGGCCGGGCAGAGAGATCTGCGTCGTCAGGCGCGCGCCCTTCGTCTTCATCGGGTCCTTCACCGCCTGGACGAGGATCGTCTGCCCGCGGCTGATGAGATCCTGGATGCGGCGACCGTGACCGCGCTCGAGCTCCGGGCCGACGATCTCGTCGACGTACAGGAACCCGTTCTTCTCCAGGCCGATCTCGACGAACGCCGCCTCCATGCCGGGCAGGACGTTGTCGACGGTGCCGAGGTAGATGTTCCCCGCGATCGACCGGCGGTCGGGCCGCTCGAGATACACCTCGGCGACGCGGTCGTCCTCGAGCACGGCGACCCGCTGCTCGCCGATGTCGACGGACACGAGCAGCTCGCGCTTCGCGGCCGGCAGCGGTGCACGCCGCGGCGGCTGACGGCGCCTGCCGCCTTCCTGGCGGCGACGCTCCTGCCGCTGCGACAACTGCTGCTGCGGCTTGCGCTCGGGCTTCTTCGCCGGCGTCGTCTCCGCGGTCTTCTCCGCGGTCGCGCCAGGCTTTTTGCGTCCGCGCCCACCACGACTACCGCGGCGGCGCTTGGGCTTGGTGGGATCGGTTGTCCCGGCCGCATGATCCGCGGCCGATTCAGTTACGTCAGGCTCGGGTGGAGCCTCGGGTGCGGCCGGCTCAGCGGCCGCTGCGTCGGATTCGTTCTTCCGTCGTCGGAACCAGGGCAAGAAAAAACTCCTTCGTTGAAGCGCGCGACAGCGACGCCCGAGGGATGTGGGCGGCGCGCGCGCTGTGGGTCAGACATGAAAACCATGTGCTTGCAGGGTAGCAGGGGCACCGTCCGACCCTGGTCCTACGATCCCCGATCAT
>DASXLN010000125.1:0-1691 GCA_036496165.1 Gaiellaceae bacterium
CCACCGGAGGTACGTCTCGTCGCGGACGAGATGGTGTGGCGACAGCTCTCGCGCCCGGGGGTCGATCGACGTCTCACGCACTCGTCCGTCCTTGCGCAGCCCTTTCGGCCGCACCCAGATGCGCAATGCGGCGACGTCCTCCCAGCCGAGCTTCCCGACGAGGATCGGGCCGGCCATCGGGTTCGTGAACCCCAGCGCCCACTGCGCGCCCGCGGCGGCCGCCTCCTCCTCGTTCGCCAGCTCCAGCGTCGAGAACACTCCGCGGCCGCGCGCCGCCGGTGTCGTCACCGCGTGCACCGCGAAAGCGGCGAGCCCGTTGTCGAAACGCGCGAACGACATCGCGAGCACGCCGAGCGGGGATCCGTCGTCGTCGCGCGCCACGTTGAGTATGCGCGGGCCCGCCGGGTTGCGGTCGAACCACCAGTCGAACTCGGCCTCCGGCATCGCAGACCCGTAGCTCTCGGTCATCAGCGCGAGGAACTCGTCGCGCCCCGCCGGCTCGACGATCACCTCGACGACGTGCCGAGCGCGGCGTTGAAGAGGCGTCGCGCGTGCGTGCCCGTGACCGTGTCCTTGATCGAGATCAAGTCGCATGCGCCGGCGAGGACGAGCTCGAAGGTTCGAGGCGAATAGGGCTCGACGTTGTAGCGGCGCAGCTGCAGCGGATCGCTGCGCGGTGTGTTCGCGCCCGAGACCGCGGTGAACGCGATGTCATACCCGGCCTGCTTGACGAGACTCGGGTGCACGGGCTTGTAGTCGGCCTCCGAGCCCTTCACGTACGAGAACGCGCGCACGCGCCGCCCGAGCTTCTCCTCCAGCCGGAGCTTCGAGATTGCGATCTCGCGCGCAGCCTCGTCGATCTCGAGCTCGGCGAGCGGCTTGTGGCTGATGCCGTGCGACTCGACGCGAACGCCGTAGCCCTCCAGTTCGCGGATCTCGTCCCAGTCCACCGTCGGATTGTGGACGCCGTGTGCGGCGAGGTAGCGCTCGTGCGGCAAGGGCTGGGTGTCTCCGACGTACGCGATCGGGACGAACTGCACCGCCGAGTACCCGTGGCGCTTCAGGACGGGCGCCGCATTGACCAGGTTGTCCCGGTATCCGTCGTCGAAGGTGATGAGGACGGCGCCTTCCGGAAGCGGGGCGCCCTCGTCGTAGTGAGCGAGCACGGCGTCGAGGTCGACGACGCGGTAGCCGAGCTCGCGGAGCTGGGCCATCTGCTCGTCGAACAGGGTTACCGGCATCGACATCCGGTTGTTCGGCAGGTCGTTGACCTTGTGGTACATGAGCACGCGCAGCGTGCGACCGTCGCCGTCGACGGCGCGCACCGCGGTCGCGGTCTCGCCGATCGTCCGGTACACGGCGTTCTTCAGGACCTGCTTGACCTGCTCGCGGAGGACCGGCATCGGATCAGGGTAACGCCGCGTCGACGACGGCAGCGACGCGGGCCGCATACTCACTGGGCGGAGGCATCAGCTCCTCGCCCCGGCGCCGCGCCGCCGCGCCGAGCCGCACTGCGGTCTCGCGGTCGCCGAGAACGCTGACGAGTGCAGCGGCGAGCGCATCGGCGTCGCCCGGCGGCACGAGGAGACCGGTGACGCCGTCCTCGACGACGTCGGGGATGCCGCCGGCGTCGCCGCCGACGACGGTGCGGCCGCGACACATCGCCTCGATGACGACGCGGCCGAGCCCTT
>DASXLN010000126.1:0-3149 GCA_036496165.1 Gaiellaceae bacterium
CTGCAGGCGAGTCGGACGTTCGTCGTCAAGGTCGAGTCGGCGGCCGAGCCGCCGCTGCTGACCCCGCCGGGGCCGAAGGTCGCGGTGATCGGCCAGCAGCTGCAATTCACGTTGCACGCGAGCGACCTCGACCAGGATCCGCTGCAGTTCAGCGCACAGGGACTTCCGACCAACGCGACGCTCGTCGCCGGTGTCGTCTACGGCACTGCCGTCTTCACGTGGACGCCGGCCGCCGCCGACGCCGGCACGCACCCGGTCACGTTCACGGTCACCGACTCCACCGGCGGCAGCGACAGCGCGACGATCAACATCGTCGCGCGCGCCACGAACGCCGCGCCGGTGCTCCTGCCGGTCGGGAACCAGACGGTGGCCGAGGGCGGGTCGCTCGACCTCGCGCTCGCCGCGGTCGACCCCGACCACGACCCGCTGACGTGGAGCGTGACGGGGCTGCCGCCCGGCGCTCATCTCGATCCTGTCACCGGGCATCTCACGTGGCAGCCCGGTTACGACGCTGCCGGCACGTATTCCGGCATCGCGCTCACCGTGACCGACGGCGCGGCGACCAGCACCGAGACGATCGGAGTCACCGTCACGCAGACCGACCGCGCGCCACAGTTCTCGTCGCTGCCGCCACTCGGCGGCCAGGAGGAGCGCCTGCTCCAGTTCACGCTCGTCGCCACCGATCCGGACGGGGACGCCGTCGTCTACGCGCCGGCCGCACCGCTGCCGCAAGGCGCGGCGTTCGACGGCTCGAACGGGCGTTTCACGTGGACGCCGACATACGACCAGTCCGGCGCCTACACGCTCTCGTTCACCGCCCGCGACTCCAGCGGCCTCTTCGACACGCTTCAGGTGCAGGTGAACATCGCGGACGTGAACCGGGCGCCGTCGCTCTCGTTCACGAGCCACCGCGTCGTGCTCGGAGACACGCTGCAGTTCACGATCGGGGCGAGCGACCCGGACAGCGGCGACACGCTCGCGTTCTCGGCCAGTGGCCTCCCCGACGGCGCGACGCTCGATCCGGCAACCGGTGCGTTCTCGTGGACTCCGGGCCCGGGTCAGATCGCCACATACCCGGTCACGGTGAGCGTCACCGACGGCAAGAGCGTCGTCTCGCGCGGCCTCGAGCTCGCGGTCGACCCGCAGCCGGTCGGTCCGAGCACGACGATCGTCGTCACGCCGAGCTTCCCCGCGGTGCCGGGTCAGTCCGTGTCGATCACGGTGCTCGCCTCCGCGCTCTCGGCGATTGCGTCGCGGACGCTCACCCTCAGCGGAGCGCCGCTCTCCCTCGACGCGAACGGCCGCGTCGTGATCACGGCGCCTGCGACGGGCGTCTACCAGCTCGTCGCCACCGCGACGGACATCGACGGCTTCACGAGCACGACGACGAGCGAGCTGCGGGTGCGCGACGCGTCCGACAACACGCCGCCGACGGTCGCGCTCGATCCGGGCCTCGGCGGCCGGCAGGTCATCGATCCGATCGCGATCACCGGCAGCGTCGCCGACAGCAACCTCGAGAGCTGGACGCTCGAGATCGCTCGCACCGGGGACGCGCACTTCACCGCCATTGCGAGCGGCTCGGGCCCGATCACCGGCCCGCTCGCGACGCTCGACCCGTCGCGCTTCGAACCGAGCTTCTACGAGCTGCGCCTGACTGCGACCGACGTCGCCGGGCGCAGCGCGCAGGCGACGACGGAGCTCGAGCTCGCGTCGGCCGCCTCCGCTGGCTCCGACTTCGTCCACACGGTCACCGACTTCACCGCCGCGTTCGCGGGCGACATCCTCGCCTTCACGCGCACCTACGACTCGGCCGACGCCTTCGGCACGGGCAGCTTCGGTGCGGGCTGGTCGCTCGACTGGCGCGACCTCAGCGTCTCCACCGACGTCGCCGCGACCGGCTCCGAGTCGTCGGGCGTCTACAACCCGCTGCAGGCGGGCTCGCGTCTGATCGTGAGCACGCCGGACGGCGGCCGCGCCGGATTCACGTTCTCGCCGCAGCAGATCACCGGCGAAGGCTTCACCTACTTCCTGCCGGCGTGGACTCCGGATCCGGGCGTCACCTGGCAGCTCGACTCGGCATCGCTGCCGCTGCAGCGCGCGGCCGGCAAGTTCTATGCGCTCGACGACGGCAGGGCATACAACCCGGCCGCGCTCGCCGGCGATCCGGCCGAGTACACGCTCACCGACACGGCCGGCACGCAGTACGCCTTCGACGTCGTCGGCGGCGTGACGTCGGTCACGTTCGCAGACGGCACGACGCTGCTCGTCGGCGACAGCGGCGTCGTCGGCCCTGGGAACGAGACGATCGGATTCACCGAGGACCGCAGTGGCCGGCTGACGCAGGTCACGACCCCCGGCGGCAGCTTCTTCGACTACACGTACGACGCGAGCGGGAATCTCGTCGGCGCGCGCAATCTCGAGGCCGGCACGTCGGAGCGCTACGCGTACGTCGACCCGGCGCAGCACCTCCTGACACTCGTCGCAGGCCCGGCCGGCGGCATCTCGATCGCGTACGGTGCGACCGTCACCACGCGGCCAGTGACGGAGGACCTCGGCGCGGCCCTCGCGTATCTCGACCATCCCGTCGACGGCGTTCTCGCCGACGGCGGCGCAGACCTGTACACGCTCGCCGTGCGTCCGAGCGAGGTCGCGCTGCCGCAGGCCGGCGCCTTCCTGCTCGCAGTGGACGTGCGGGCGGCCGGCGGCTCGACACTCGCACCGGCGCTGCCCGACATCGAGGGCCTGCATCCGATCGTCGCGCGCACGTCGGCAGGCGACGCCTACGCCGTCTTCCGGGTCACTTCCGCCGCCCTCCTGACGCTGCACGTGGTGGGGACGGGAGCCGGCGCCTACGTGCTCGACCTGCACGCCGCCGGCGACGTGAACGGCGATCAGGCGGTCGACGGCCTCGACATGGCGGCCCTCGCCGCCGCGCTCGGAACGAGCTCGGGCGACGCCGGCTACCTCCCCGCGGCGGACGTGAACGGCGACGGCCGGATCGACGCGACCGACCGCCACCTCGTCGTCGCCGATCTCGGCTTCTCGGCCGACCAGGCGCCGCAGATCGGCACCGGCTCCGGCTTCACCCACGTCGACCTCGAAACGTCGATCGACGTCTCGAGCTTCGTCCTGGATCCGGAGAACGACCC
>DASXLN010000127.1:0-12486 GCA_036496165.1 Gaiellaceae bacterium
CACCTTGTCGCTACCGAGTGGTCGAATGTGTTCACATTTCCCTCAAACAAGCTCTCCGAACGTCTCCTCGATCAGTGAGTCGAAGCTCGCCGGAAGGCTTCCGTCCGGGCCCGCGTAGGCACGGAGCGAATACAGATATGACGTCCATTCCTCGACCCGGTCGGGGAATTCTTGACCGCGCTGCTCGACGAGTCGATCGAGTGCGAGGACGTTCCAGCGGCCTGGCGCGTCGGGAGCGACCTCCGTCGGCGCGGGCGGTTCGGCCGGGTGTGCCGGCTGCGGCATCGGCTCGGGCGCCGGCGGAAGCGGCTGGGGCTCCGGATCCGGCGGTGCGGCGAACGTCGGCATCGGCGGCAGGTCGGGCGGCGCCGGCGGCGCGACGGGCGGCGGCGGAGGAGGAGGCGGCGGCGGAGGCGGAGGCTCGGCCACGGGCGGCGGCGGCGCTACGAGCTCGCGCTCCCGCATGGCGAGGTCGGCCGCCCGGCGGACGAGCTCGAGCTCGCGCTGGGCGACGCCGGCGAGGCGCGCCTCGACGGAGCGTTCCCGCTCCTCGAGGTCGGACGACGCCTGCGACGGGGGCGGCGACGGGGCTCCGTGTGCTTCCTGGCGTGCGATTGCAGCCTCGCGCGCAGCGAGGTCAGCCGCCTTCTGTGCGAGCTCGAGGTCGCGGACGCTGTGGCGCTCAGCGGCGTTCGCGATGTCCTCGGCCACCGCCGCCTCGCGCGCCGCGACCGACTGCTCCCACTCGGTCAGCCGCACGATCCGCTCCTCCGCCGTCCGCTCGAACTCGGCCTCACCCTGTGCGAGCGCCGTCTGACGCTCGTCCAGGCGCTGCTCCTCGGCCCGCAGCCGGTCGAAGGTCGATGAGAGCCGTTGTTCCAGCTGCGCGGCGACCTCGCCGACGTCTTTGCCGCCGCGCGGCAGCTTCGGCGGCTTCTCCGCCTTCGGCGCCTTCTCGGGCTTCGGCGTCTTCTCCGGTTTTGGCGGCTTTTCGGCATGCTCGCCGCCTGCGGCGGCCTGCTTGCGCCGCTGCATCGTCAGCAGGAGCACGAGCAGGAGGAGCAGGAGAACGGCGACCACGGCGGCCGCCGCCTCGTATTGATGCTGGCGCGTGCTCAGCCAGCCGGACGCGAGGACGACGCTCATGCGCCCATTATCGCCACCTCGGTGGCTACCATCGCCATGCCTTGAGCAGCGCTCTCATCACGGGCGGCGCCGGCTTCATCGGTTCCCACCTCTCCGAACTGCTGCTCGACCGCGGCGTGGAGGTATTCGTCCTCGACGACCTCTCCACGGGATCGGAGCGGAACGTCGCGCATCTCCGCGATCGCCGCGACTTCCATCTCATCGTCGACTCGGTGTTGAAGTCCTCGGTCGTGAACGAGCTCGTGCACCGCTGCGACGTCGTCTACCACCTCGCCGCAGCCGTCGGAGTTCGGCTCATCGTCGAGGAGCCGGTGCACACGCTCGTGACGAACATCCAGGGCACGGAGAACGTGCTCGACCATTGCAACCGGTTCGGGAAGCGCGTCCTCGTCGCGTCGACGTCCGAGGTCTACGGCGACCGCCGCGAGCCGGAGGCCCTCTCCGAGGAGAGCAAGCGCATGTACGGGCCGACGACAGCGCGCCGGTGGGCGTATGCGGAGTCGAAGGCGCTCGACGAGTTCCTCGCGCTCGCGTACCACCAGGAGCGCGGCCTCGACTGCGTCATCGTCCGCCTGTTCAATACGGTCGGGCCGCGTCAGAGCGGCCAGTACGGGATGGTGATCCCGCGCTTCGTCACGTCGGCACTCGCGGGCCGCCCGCTCGAGATCCACGGCGACGGGACGCAGACGCGTTGCTTCTGCCACGTCCAGGACACGATCCGCGCGCTCTCGGGGTTGATGGACACGCGCGAGATCTCCGGCGAGATCTACAACGTCGGCTCGACCGAGCGTGTGACGATCAACGAGCTCGCGCAGCGCGTGCTTGCGAAGACGGGGTCGTCGTCCCCGGTCGTCCCGGTGCCGTACGACGAGGTCTACGGACAGGGCATCGAGGACATGCTCCACCGCCAGCCCGCGATCGGCAAGGTCGAGCAGGCAATCGGGTGGAGCCCGACGCGCAGCCTCGCGGAGATCCTCGACGACGTCATCGCAAGTGCGCGCTCCGCGCCGGCGTTCGTCGGCGACGAGGCTTAGTCCGACTTTTCCCGCAGGAGCGGGAACAGGATGACGTCGCGGATCGCGTCGCGGCCGAGCAGCACCATGGTGAGCCGGTCGATGCCGATGCCGATGCCGCTGTTCGGCGCCATGCCGTACGACATCGCCTCGACGTAGTCGGGGTCGCCGGGCTCCGCCTCGGCGTCGCCGGCCTCGCGCTCGCCCGCCTGCGCGGCGAAGCGCTGCTCCTGCTCCTCGCTGTCGTTCAGCTCGCTGAACGCGTTCGCGAACTCCATGCCGGCGACCACTGCCTCGAAGCGCTCGACGATCGAGTCGTCGTAGTCCGTCGTGCGCGCGAACGGCGACAGCTCGATCGGCCAGTCGTAGACGAACGTCGGCTGGATCAGGTCGGGCTCGACGAAATGCGCGTAGGCATGGTCGACGAGCTGCGCCCACGTGCGGTCCTTCGAGATGTCGACGCCCGCCGCAATCAGCTTCGACCGCAGCTCCGCCTCGTCGCGCGACCAGACGCCGTGCGCCTCGAGCGCATCGACGAACTTCACGCGCGCCCAGGGCTTCGCGAGATCGAGATCGTGCCCGCGGAACGTCGTCTTCGTGCCGCCGATCGTCGCGCGCGCAACCTCGTCGACGAGCGACTCGCAGCGCTCCATCGTGTCGGTGTAGTCGGCATACGCCTCGTACCACTCCACCTGCGTGAACTCCGGGGAGTGCTTGTACGAGTAGCTCTCGTTGCGGAAGTCCTTCGACAACTCGTAGACCTTCTCGAGCCCGCCGACGATCAACCGCTTGAGATAGAGCTCGTCGGCGATGCGCAGGTAGAGATCCTGGTCGAGCAGGTTCGAGTGCGTCACGAACGGCTCGGCGAAGCCGCCGCCGTACCGCGGCTGGAGGATCGGCGTCTCCACCTCGATGAACCCTTCGCGGTCGAGGTACGCGCGGAGGGCCGTGACCATGCGCGCCCGCAGGATCGCGTCGCGGCGCGACTCTTCGTTCATCAGCAGGTCGAGGTAGCGGCGCCGGTAGCGCGCCTCGACGTCGGTGACGCCGTGGAACGTGTCGGGCAGCGGCGTCCGGATGCGCGCGAGGACCTCGAGCGAGCCCACGTCGAGCGAGGGCTCGCCGCGCTTCGACTTCGACGGCGAGCCGGCGGCGCCGACGACGTCGCCGAGGTGGACGTCGATCTCTCCCGTCTTCTCGGTGTGGCAGATCAGCTGGAGGCGCCCCGACCGGTCGACGAGGTCGAGGAACACGAGCTTCCCCATGTCGCGGCGCCCGAGCACGCGGCCGGCGACACGGCGCGTCGTCTCTGCCGCGGCACCGTTCTCGAGCGGCTCCGTCTCCGCCCGCACAGCGGCGATCTCCACACGGTTGCGAAAGTGCTTGGGCGCCGACATCGACGGCGAGTCTACGGATCCAAACGCCGGAACCGCGGAGCGACAAAAGCCGGAGCGTAAGCCAGGCGAAGCCGGCTTACGCGGAGGCGGACTCAGCGGGCGGGGATGCGCGCAGCGCACCACCGTTCGCGCAGCACGACCATCCGTCCAACAGCAAAAGAGCGTGCCGGCTTCGCCGGCGCGCGCTCCCGCGAAGCGGGACCCTCAATCGCACGAAATGCGCAGCATTTCGCGCGACCGCCTCAGGCGGCCTTGATATCCATGATTTTGAACGTCATCTTGCCGCGCGGCGCGGCGACGTCGACCGTCTCGCCTTTCTTGCGGCCCATGATCGCCTTGCCGACGGGCGACTCGTTCGAGAGCTTGTTCGCGGCCGGGTCCGCCTCGGCGGAGCCGACGATGTGGTACTCGATCGTCTTGCCGGCCTTGACGTCGCGCAGGCGGACCTTCGTCCCGATCGACACCTCGCCGGTCTTGATCTCCTTCTTGGTGACGACGCGCGCGTTCGCGAGCCGCTCCTCGAGCATGGCGATGCGCGCCTCGAGGTGGGCCTGCTCGTTCTTCGCCGCGTCGTATTCCGCGTTCTCGGCGATGTCGCCGAACTCGCGCGCGGTGCGGATCCGGTCGGCGATATCGCGGCGCCGGTCCACCGACAGATACTCGATCTCGTCCTTGAGCTTCTCGAAGCCCTCGGGCGTGAGAATGACTTCCTTCAACTGATCCTCCTGGCAAGACCCCGCGGCAACAAAAACGACCGGTGGCACCGGCCTCCGGCGGGGGCGGATGGTACCTCCGAGGCCCTGGCTCGTCAACGGGGTAGGGCTACCATCCGCCGATGGCCGTGGAACTGCGCGAATCCTGGGCGATTGGCCCCGTAGAGATCCCGACGCGGGTCGTCCTCGCGCCGATGGCCGGGGTCAGCGTCCAGGCGTTCCGGCGCCAGGGCCGCCGCTTCGGCGCCGGCCTCGTCTGCTCGGAGATGGTGTCCTGCGCGGGGATCGAGCACCGGAACGAGAAGACGCTCGGCTACCTCCGGGTCGGCGCCGACGAGCACCCGCTCGCGATCCAGATCTTTGGCGCCGAGCCGGCGGCGATGGCCGAAGCCGCGCGGATGGTCGAGGCCGCGGGCGCCGACGTCGTCGACATGAACTTCGGCTGTCCTGTGCGGAAGGTGACGAAGACCGGTGCCGGTGCGCACCTGCTCGAGGATCCCGCCCTCGCGGCGCGGATCACGGCAGCGGTCGCGTCCGCGGTCTCCGTCCCGGTAACCGCGAAGATGCGCCGCGGCGTCGAGGACGGCTCGCGCGCATGTCTCGAGCTCGGCCCGCGCCTGGTCGAGGCCGGCGCGGCCGCGCTGACGCTCCACCCGCGGTCTGCAAGGCAGATGTACACCGGGTACGCAGACCACTCGCTCACCGCAGAGCTCGTCGATCTCGTCGACGTGCCGGTGATCGCTTCCGGCGACGTCACGTCGCGCGCGAAGGCCGAGGGGGTGCTCGCGTCGACCGGCGCCGCTGCGGTCATGGTCGGCCGCGGCGCGCAGGGCAACCCGTGGGCCATCCGCGAGATCCTGCTCGGCGACGGCGAGCAGCCGTCGCGCGAGGAAGTCGCGGCAGAGCTCATCCACTTCATCCGCGAGACGGTGCGAGAGCTCGGGGAGCGGCGCGCCTCCGGCTTTCTGAAGAAGTTCTACGCGTGGTACCTCGGCCACGGGCGCTTCCCGAAGCCGTTCAAGAACGAGCTCGTGCAGCTGTCGTCGACCGAGGAGGTCGTGACGCGACTCCTCGCCGCCGCACCCGGCGCCGCAGAGATCGTCGAGCGCCTCGAGGCAGAGCTGCCTGATCCCGAGGACGAGATCCTCCTCGAGGGGATGCCGATCTCGATCTACGGTGGCGGCTAAGCGCGGTTGCGCTGCCAGACGATCCGCAGTCCCTCGAGCGTGAGGAACGGATCGACTGTCGAGATCGTGCGCGAATGGGGCGCGATCAGCTCGGCGAGGCCGCCGGTCGCGACGACGGTCGCGTCCGGGGCGCCAAGCTCGTCGCGGATGCGGTCGACGATCGAGTCGACCTGGCCCGCGAACCCGTAGACGAGCCCCGACTGCAGCGCCTGCACGGTCGTCTGCGAGATCACCCGCTCCGGCGCGACGAACGGCACCTTCGGCAGCCGTGCGGCGCGCTGGAAGAGCGCATCCATCGAGATCTCGATTCCGGGCGCGAGGACTCCGCCGGCGAACTCGCCGCTCGCCGAGACGACGTCGAAGTTCGTCGACGTCCCGAAGTCTACGACGACGCACGGCGTCCCGTGCCGCTCACGTGCGGCGACGGCGTTCGCGATCCGGTCCGGCCCGACCTCACGCGGGTCGTCGTAGCGGACGGGCACGCCGGTGGAGACACCAGGGCCGAGCACGAGGATCTCGACGTGCGCCCATCGTTCCGCGAACGACTCGTACTCGCTGACGAGCTGCGGCACGGACGAGCAGAGGACGATCCCGTCGAGCGAGCCGACGTCGACGAGCGCGCGCAGCATGACCGCGAGCTCGTCCGCGGTGTGCGTGGGATTCGTCCCGACGCGGAAATGCTCGGCGAGACGGTCTCCGTCGTACAGGCCGAAGACGGTCTGCGTGTTCCCGGCGTCGACCGCGAGCAGCATCGCGGCGGAACGCTACCCGGCTAGAAGTCTTCTTCGCGCGGCTGGATCTCGCCGATGCGCTCGGCGAGCGCCTCGGGCGTCAGCGTCGGCTCGTCGCCCTCGCCGCGCAGCTCTTCGATCGTGACGTCGCCTGAGGTGAAGATCTCCGTCCGCGGGATGATCCGCGTCGGGCGGTTCTTGTCCCACACCCAGACGTCCTCGAGCTTCAGGTGGAAGAACGGGTACGTCTGCTGCGGCACGTACGTGCGCTCGAGCTTGTTGCAGAGGTAGGTCGCATCCTGGGTCAGCACGCAGTAGCGGAACAGCCCGAAGACCGCCTGGTACTCCCTCTTCAGCTGGAGCTCGAGATCGGCCTCGTACTCGTCGAGATCGTCGAGATGCGACATCCGGCGATCAGTGTAGCCGTGCCCGGAGGGTCTCCACCCGCCCCTTTCCAGGCACTTCGAGGCCCGGAGCGACCTCGGCGAGCGGGCCGAGGACGAACTCGCGCTCGTGCATGCGGGGATGCGGGACGACGAGGCCGGGCTCGTCGATCTCAGCGTCGCCGTACAGGAGCAGGTCGAGGTCGAGCGTCCTCGGGCCCTGCGGCACCGCCCCTTCACGGCTCCGGCCGAAGCGCCGCTCGACGTCGAGGAGGAGGGCGAGCAGGTCGCGCGCCGCCAGCTCCGCGTCGACGGCTGCGACGCCGTTCAGGAAGCGGGGCTGGTCGACGACGCCGACCGGCTCTGTGTCGACGAGCGTCGAGACGGCGACGACGGCGATCCCCGGCTCGCGGTCGAGCTCGGCAACGGCGTCGCGGATCGTCGCCTCGCGATCGCCGAGGTTCGATCCGAGTGCAATGTACGCGCGCGTCACGCCGGTGAAGCTACCCTCCCCTGCGCGTGCACCGCCGCTTGCCGATCGTGGTCGCCGCGGCGCTCTGCGCCTTGGGGACGGCCGCGGTCGCGCGCGGCGACGCATCCTCCGAGTGGTGGCTCCATGCGATCGACGCGGACACGGCCGCAGCCCCCGGCCCGGGCGTTCCCATCGTCGTCGTCGACGGAGCCGTCGACGCGACGCAGCCGGTGTTCAACGGACGCGCGAACACGACGTTCCTCGATCCGCAGGCACTGGCCGGCCCCGACGACTACCACGCGACCGCCGTCGCCTCGCTCGCGGCGGCCGGAGGCGGAGGCTTCGCCGGCGTCTACCCGCAAGCCGTGCTCGAGCTCTGGGACGCAGGACGCGGAGTCGACGGCATCGACGCGCGCTCCGCGGCCGAGGGGATCGCACTGGCGGCGCGGCAGTGCCCCGCGGTCATCAACCTCAGCTTCGGCGGGACCGAGCCGAACCCGCAGGTGCAGGGCGCGATCCTCAACGCCGTCCGCGCCGGCTGCCTCGTCGTCGCAGCGGCCGGCAACGGGGGGCTCGACGGCGACCCGCAGACGTATCCGGCCGCGTACCCGCACGTCCTCACCGTCGGCGCCACCGACGAGCAGGGCGCCCCGCTCCCGTTCTCGAGCTCCGGCGCCTGGGTCGACCTCTCCGCCCCCGGGACGAACATGAGCGCGGCCGTCCCGCTGTCGCACGACTCGACCGGCATCTCCAGCGGTCTCGCCGGAACGAGCTTCGCGGCGCCGCTCGTGAGCGCGGCCGCGGCCTGGATCTGGACCGCGCGGCCGACGCTGACTGCGAGCCAGGTTGCCGCCGTGCTCCGCGAGTCCGCGCGACCCGTCGGCTCGCAGCGCTTCGACACGAAGACGGGATACGGCGTGATGGATGTCGCCGCCGCGCTCGCGCTCCCCGCGCCGCCCGCCGACCCGAGCGAGCCGAACGACGACGTCGTCCAGGTGAAGCCGGGGCAGCTGTTCTCGAACGGGCAGCCACCGCTCACGACCGCGGCGAAGCCCTCGACCCGGATCGAAGGGACGTTGCTGCAAGCCGAGGACCTGCGAGACCTCTACCGCATCTGGGTGCCCGCGCACCGGGTGGTCCGCGTCTCGGTCGCCGCCGACGGGAACGCGGCGGTGAAAATCTGGGGTCCTCGCACGTACACGGTCGACGAGCCGCCGGCGCTGCGGAAGCGCGACTTCCGGGGACCGTCGATCACCGGCGGCGCGGTCGGCCGCTATGCGTATGCGGAAGTCGCGCTGACAGGACGCTCGCTCAGCGCCACGTACGTCTTGAGCGTGACGGCCGCGAGACCCTGACCGACACGGTGCCCTCGAGACCCGCGGGCATGACCGCGGGCTTCGTCACGCGCACCGTCGCCCGTTCGACCTGGAACCGTTCGCGCAGCGTCTCGGCGACCGCGATCGCGAGCGCCTCGATCAACGAGTACTCCTGCGCAGCCGAGACCTCGCGCACGGTGCGGGCGACGGCCACGTAGTCGACGGCCTCCTCGAGGCGGTCGCTCGCTCCGCGCTCGCCGACCTCGAGCTCGATGTCGAAGAGGAAGTCCTGCCCGGCCTCACGCTCCTCGCGGTGGACGCCGTGATGGCCGAAGACGCGCAACCCGCTGACCTCGACGTGGATCACGCGAATGCCTTCGCGACGTTCAGAGCGTCGACGTGCGCGGAAACGTCGTGCGCGCGAATGATCGTCGCGCCGCGCTCGTAGGCTGTCACGGCCGCGGCGACGCTCCCGCTGACGAGATCGTTTGCGCCGAGCCGGCGAAGGGTGCTCTTGCGCGAGAGGCCGACGAGCACCGGTCGTCCGAGCGCGACGAGCACGTCGAGACGGCGAATGAGCTCGAGGTTGTGCTCCACCGTCTTCCCGAACCCGATACCGGGATCGAGGCAGACCGCCTCCTCACGCACCCCGTGCGCGACGGCGAACGCGAGCCGCTCCTCGAGGAAGCGCGCAACCTCCGAGACGACGTCGTCGTAGCGCGGATCGACCTGCATCGTCCGCGGCTCGCCTTGCATGTGCATGAGGCAGAGGTAGACGCCGCTCTCGGCGGCGACGCCGACAAGCTCGGGGTCGCCGCGGAGCGCGGTCACGTCGTTGACCATCGTCGCACCGAGCGCGATCGCGCGCCGCGCGACCTCTGCCTTCGCCGTGTCGATCGAGACGGGAACCACGCCGTCGAGCCGCTCGAGGACGGGGACGATGCGGCGCAGCTCCTCATCGGCGGAGACGCCGCCGGAGCCTGGGCGCGTCGACTCGCCGCCGACGTCGACGATCGCAGCGCCCTCGTCGAGCATGCGGCGGGCAGCGTCGGCGGCGACGGCGGGATCGAGATGGACGCCGCCGTCGGAGAACGAGTCCGGCGTGACGTTGACGACGCCCATGACGGACGGCCGCGGGAAGCGCTCCTCGATCGAAGTCACGAACGGAGCGTAAAGAACTCGAAGCCCGCTGCCGATCTAGCCCTCTGCATGGGCGTCCTCGACGGCACTCGGCTGATGCGCGACAGCGTCGGCGTCGTTCGGCAGAACGCGGCGCTCCTCTGGTTCCCGGTCATCTCGACGATCTGCCTCGCCCTGCTCGCCGGCTTCTGGATCCTGTGGGGCGCATCGCTCTACGAGGCCCACCACGGCTGGTCGCTCGCGCTCGTGCCGCTCGTCGTCGCCGGCCTCTATTCGCTGTCGTTCGTCGGCGTCTTCTTCAGCGTCGCGCTCGCCGGGACTGCCTCCGAGGCGGTCGAGGGGAGTGAGCCGTCGCTCGGTGACGGCATCGACATCGCCTTCGACTGTCTCGGCGCGATCGCCGCGTGGGCGGCGATGTCGCTCTTCGTCGCGTTCGTGCTCGGCCTGTTCAAGAGCAGGGCCGGCCGGGCGCTCGGCGCCGCCGCACAGACAGCGTGGAGCTTCGCGACGCTCTTCGTCGTCCCGATCATCGCGCTCGAGGACGTGGGCGCGGAAGGCGCACGCCGGCGGTCGTTCCAGCTCTCGCGGCAGAACTGGCAGCGCGAGTCGGGCGGGCTCGTCGCGCTGCGGGCTGCGCTCCTCGTCCCCGGCGCGATCATCTACTTCGACTGGAAGCTGCTCGCAGGCGGGCACGTCCACTCCGTTCCCGGCAAGGCGCTCCTCTTGCTCGTCCTCCTCTGCGGCATCGGCGTCAGCGTCGCCGCGAGCGTCGTGCGCCAGGTCTTCGCCGTCACGCTCTACCGCGACTCGGCGGGACCCGCAACGGCCTGAACATAATCGGGGACGTGACCGACGTCCTCACGCTGCGCGAGCTGAACCGCGCGACGCTCGCGCGCCAACTCTTGCTCGAGCGCAAGCGGCTCGCTCCCGTCGCCGTGATCGAACGGCTCGTCGGGATGCAGGCGCAGTGGCCGTCCGCGCCCTACGTCGGCATCTGGACGCGCACGACGAGCTTTCGCCCCGCGTCGCTCGAGCGCGAGCTCGCGCGTGGTGCGGTCATCAAGGCGACCGTGATGCGGCAGACGCTGCACCTCGTCACGCCGCGCGACTACGCGGTCATCCGCGCCGCGATGAGCGAGATGAACTTCCCGTGGGAGACCAAGCTGGCGAAGCGGCTCGCCCCGTCGGCACGCGCGCTCGCCGCCTCCGGCCCCGTGACGACCGCCGCCGCGCTCGCGGAGCTCGCGAAGCACGACCTCGGCGGCCTCACTCCCGCTCGCGCCTGGCGCTATGCGCGAGCGGCCGCGCATCTCGTGCACCATCACGAGACCGCGCTCTGGCACGCACGCCCGGAAGGCCGCTTCGTCGCAGTCGCGGAGCCGGAGGCCCTCGTCTCGGTCGAGGCGCGCGCCGAGATGCTGCGGCGCTACCTCGCGGCGTTCGGGCCGGCGTCGCGCCGCGATATCAGCAGCTGGAGCATGCTGCACATGCCCCAGATCGACAGCGCGCTCGCGCTGCTCGAACCGTTGCGGCGCTTCCGCGACGAGAACGGGCGCGAGTTGCTCGACGTTCCGCGCGCGCCGCTGCCGGGCGCCGACGTTGCCGCGCCGGTGCGCTTCCTGCCGAAGTGGGACAACGTGCTGCTCGCGTTCGCCGACCGCACGCGCATCCTCCCCGAGGAGCACCGGAAGACCGTGATCGGCAAGAACGGCGACGTCGCGCAGACGTTTCTCGTCGACGGCTTCGTCGCGGGCACATGGAGTGTCGCCAAGGGCCGCGTCGCCGTCGCACCGTTCGCACAACTGTCGCGCGGCGCGCAGCGCGAGGTCAAGGACGAGGCGGCGCGGCTCGAGGCCTTCCTCGTCTAAGCGGCGTCGACGCGGCGGCCGCAGAGCTCGCACACGACGGCATACCGCTTGACGCCCTTCGGCGTGACGGCGATCTGCCGCCGGACGAGACGATGGACGCACGCGTGCACGTCCGGCATGCGCACCGGTATCGGCGGCAGGTCGGGCATGTGCCGCACCGCGCCGCCGACAGCAGGGCACCCCGCCACGTGCTCGGCCCACACGTGATGGATGGGCTGGCTCGTGACTGCGAGCCAGCCGCACGCCTCACACGAGATCTCGATCAGGACTTGGCGGGATCCGGCGGCGGCTGCATGGTCGCGCCCGGGATCGGGAACGGCCGCGTCCGCGGCTTGCGCTCGCGCTTCGGCTCTTCCTGCGGCTCGGGGAGCGCGGGCGCGGCCTCGGCCTCGGGGAAGACCGTCCCCTCGTCCTCGCCGGCGAGCAGACGCTCGAACTGATCCTTGTCGATCGTCTCGCGCTCGATGAGGATGTTCGAGATGCGGTGCAGCTCCTCCATGTGCGCGCGCAGCGTCGAGAGCGCAAGCTCGTGCGCCTCCTCGATGACACGGCGGATCTCGTCGTCGATCTCGCGCGCGATCTCCTCGGAGTAGTCGGCCTCGGCGCCGTAGTCGCGGCCGAGGAACGGCTGGTCGTGGCCGCGGCCGAGCACGCGCGGGCCGAGCTTCTCGCTCATCCCGAACTTCATGATCATCGACTTCGACGTCGCCGTGACCTTCTCGAGGTCGTTCGCGGCGCCGGTCGTCACCTCGTGGAAGACGATCTCCTCCGCCGCGCGCCCGCCGAGCGTCATCGCCATCTGGTGCATGAGCGCGCTGCGCGTCGTCAGATAGCGATCCTCGGTCGGCAGCGAGATCGTCAGGCCGAGCGCCTGGCCGCGCGACACGATCGTGATCTTGTGCACCGGGTCGGTGTGCTCGAGGAAGTGGCCGACGATCGCGTGCCCCATCTCGTGGTACGCGGTGATCTTGCGCTCGTGCTCGGAGAGCAGTCGCGCCTTCTTCTCGGGGCCGGCGATGACGCGCATGATTCCTTCCTCCAACTCGTCCTGCTCGATGATCTTCTTGCCGCGGCGCGCCGCGAGCAGTGCAGCCTCGTTGACGAGGTTCGCGAGATCGGC
>DASXLN010000128.1:0-2547 GCA_036496165.1 Gaiellaceae bacterium
GAGGAGCTGCCCGAGAATCGGGTCCGGCTCACCGTTCAGGTGCCGTCCCACGACGTCCACCACGCGGTCGAGCACGCTGCGTCCGATCTCGCGAAGAGCGCGAAGATCCCCGGCTTCCGCAAAGGGAAGGTCCCGCGCAACTTGCTCGTGCAGCGCGTCGGCCGCGAGCGGCTGATGGCAGAGGCGGTCGACAGCCACATCGGCGGCTGGTTCTGGAACGCGGCTGCGCAGTCGCGCGTGCGTCCGGTCGAGCAGCCGCAGTACGACTTCCAGCTGCCCGACTCGGAAGACAAGGATTGGCAGTTCACCGCGACGGTCGCCGTGCAGGCGAAGCCCGAGGTCGCCGACTGGACGACGCTCGAGGTCGGCGCGTATGAGCCCGAGGTGCCGGAAGAGCTCGTCGAGCGCGAGCTCGACGCGCTCCGCTCGACCGTCGCCGAGCTCGCCCCCGTCGAGGGGCGGCCGGTCGGCCCCGACGACACGGTCGTCGTCGACATGGTCTCGCCCGACGGCGGTACGCGCCGCGACTATGTCGTCGAGCTGGGGCGCGGCGCCGTCGTCGACGAAGTCGAGCACGGCCTCGCCGGCATGAGCGCGGGCGACACGAAGGACCTCGAGTTCGACCTCGCCGACGGGACGAAGCAAACGGTCGCGGTCACCGTGAAGGAGATCAAGGAGAAGATCCTGCCGCCCCTCGACGACGAGCTCGCACGCGCAGCGAGCGAGTTCGACACGTTCGCCGAGCTGCGTTCCGACATCGAGACGAGGTTGCGCGAGCAGATCGAGGACGAGATCGAGGCGCAGTTTCGCTCCGACGTCGCCGATGCGCTCGTCGAGGCGTCGAAGGTCGACGCCTCCGGCCCGCTCGTCGAGGCGCGCACGCGTGAGCTGCTGCGCGGTCTCGCGCGCCAGGTCGAGTCGCGCGGCATCAAGCTCGAGACGTATCTCGCGATGACCGGCCAGACCCCCGACGCGCTGCTCGAGCGGCTGCACGCCGAGGCCGAGCGATCGGTCGCGCACGAGCTCGTGCTCGAGGCGGCGGCGGAGAAGCTCGGCATCGAGGTCGCCGACGCGGAGCTCGAGGACTGGCTGCGCGAGCGCTACGAGGACGCGGATGAGGCGATCGAGGAGCTCAAGGGCACCGAGCTGTGGGAGCGCGACCGCGACAGCCTGCGCATGCGCAAGACGCTCGACCGGGTCGCGTCCGAGGTGACGCGCATCCCGCGCGAGCTTGCCGCCGCGCGCGAGTCGATCTGGACGCCCGACAAGGAAAAGCCCGATACGGAAGCGAAACTCTGGACCCCGGGAAGCTGAGGAGCAACATGAACCCGAACGTGTCGAATCTCGTCATACCGTCCGTCATCGAACAGACCTCGCGCGGCGAGCGTTTCTTCGACATCTACTCGCGGCTCCTGAACGAGCGGATCATCTTCCTCGGGACGCCGATCGACGACATCGTCGCGAACCTCGTCGTCGCGCAGATGATCCACCTCGAGTCCGAGGACCCCGACAAGGACATCCAGCTCTACATCAACTCGCCGGGGGGCTCGGTGTACGCCGGGCTCGCGATCTACGACACGATGCAGTTCATCCGCTGCGAGGTCGCGACCACCTGCGTCGGCATCGCGATGTCGATGGGAGCCCTCCTCCTCGCCGCCGGCCAGGAGGGAAAGCGGTCGGCGCTGCCGAATTCCAAGATCCTCATCCACCAGGTGTCCGGCGGGTTCCAGGGCCAGGGCACCGACATCGAGATCCAGGCGCGCGAGACGATCAACCTCAAGCGGCGCCTGGAGGAGATCATCGCCCAGCACTCGAATCAGCCGCCCGAGAAGGTCTCGAAGGACATGGAGCGCGACTACTACATGACCGCAGAAGAGGCCAAGAACTACGGGCTGGTCGACAACGTGGTCGCTCACCGGTAGACGAAGAGCCGGATCCGAGGTACAAGGAGACTCCATGGCCAGGGCCAGCGACGGAAACGAACAGCTTCTCTGCAGCTTCTGCGGCAAGAGTCAGCGGCAGGTCAAGAAGCTCATCGCCGGCCCCGGCGTGTACATCTGCGACGAGTGCATCGATCTCTGCAACGAGATCATCGACGAGGAGCTGACCTCCCCGACCCAGCTCGACCTCGACAACCTTCCTCGTCCCAAGGACATCTACACCGTCCTCAACGATTACGTCGTCTCGCAGGAAGAGGCAAAGCGGACGCTCTCGGTGGCCGTCTACAACCACTACAAGCGCGTCCAGATGGGGACGGACGAGGACGAGGTCGAGCTCCAGAAGTCGAACATCCTCCTGCTCGGCCCGACCGGCTGCGGGAAGACGCTGCTGGCGCAGACGCTGGCGCGCATCCTCAACGTCCCGTTCGCGATCGCCGACGCGACCGCGCTCACCGAGGCGGGCTACGTCGGCGAGGACGTCGAGAACATCCTCCTGAAGCTCATCCAGGCCGCGGACTTCGACATCAAGAAGGCCGAGACCGGGATCATCTACATCGACGAGGTCGACAAGATCGCGCGCAAGGCGGACAACCCGTCGATCACGCGC
>DASXLN010000129.1:0-4948 GCA_036496165.1 Gaiellaceae bacterium
ACGGCGAGCTCGCCGGAGATGCCCGACAGGCGCACGTTGCTCGCATGTGCCTCGCCGAGGCTCTTCGAGATGCCGCCGACGGTTCGGCGGTACGTGCTCGCGTTGAAGAGGTCCGCTGCCTCGAGGATCGACACCTCCTCCCCAGAGAGCCGGCGGAGGATCGGATCCGGCGGAGCGATCGTGTCGCCGTTCGAGCGCGAGAGGCCCAGGAACTCGACAATGCCTCGCCGCCGCCGGCGGCGGTCGCCGTCGATCGTCGGCTGCGTCGGCGTGCCCTCCTTGAGCCAGCCATGCTCGATCGCGGTCTCCTGGCAGAGCGGGCAGACGTGCACGAGCTCGCCGCCCTCTTCGGGCGCATAGCGAACGGAGCGCTCGCCGAGCAGGAGCGTCCGCTCGCAAATCGCGCACTGCCGCAACGTCGACACCTTCATGACCCTCACCGCGCATTGACTATAGCCCTCTTGCCGAGCGCCACCAGCGCGCGCTATGGTCACTTACATGTGTGTTTTACCAATAGGGGCATGAGAGGCGGCCCGAGAGCCCGCCGGCACCACCGCGGCCGCTGGCACGTGCTCGCCCGCGTCGAGCGGTTCACCGAGCCGGCGCTCCTCCTCCTGCTGCGGGAGCGGCCGACCCACGGCTACGACCTGCTCGAGCGGCTTCCCGAGCTGACGGGAGAGGCCCGCGTCGAGATGGGCAACCTCTACCGCCTCCTGCGCGCGCTCGAGGAGGAAGGCCTCGTCGTCTCCGAGTGGAGCGACGGCAAGCGCACGTACGCGATCACCGAGCGCGGCGTGCAGCTCCTCGACCAGTGGGCGGAGGCGCTCCGTGCCTCACAGCAGCGCACGCAACGGTTTCTCGAACGCTACGAGGAAGGGAGGTGACCATGCACCATCACCATCGACACGGCTGGGGCGGCCCGCGGATGCTCTTCCGCGGCGGCTTCCCGAATCGCCAGGAGCTGCTCGAGCGGCTGGAGAGCTACCAGCGCGACCTCGAGCAGCAGCTCGCGGACATCGCGGACGTGATCTCGCACCTGCGCGACAAGCCCGGCGACCCGCAGCCGCAGCAGTGACGAAGCCCGGAACGCGAGGCCGCGCTACGCCTTGGCGGTCTCGCGTTCCTTCTTCGTCGCCTCGATGATCTTCTGCGCGACGTGCGTCGGCACTTCGTCGTAGCGGAGGAAGGCCATGTGGTAGTCGCCGCGGCCGCCGGTCATCGACGTGAGCGCCTGCGAGTACGTGAGGATCTCGGCCATCGGCACCTCGGCGCGGATCGTCGTCATCCCGCCGACGGGCTCCATCCCGTGCAGCCGGCCGCGGCGCGAGTTCAGATCGCCGTTGACCGCGCCGACCGTCTCGTCGGGGACACTGACCTCGAGCTCCATGATCGGTTCGAGCAAGACCGGGTCGGCCTTCTGGTAGGCGTCCTTGAACGCGAGCGAGCCCGCGATCTTGAAGGCCATCTCCGACGAATCGACCGCGTGCTCCATCCCGTCGACGAGCGTGACGCGCACGCCGTACACCGGCGCGCCGGCGAGGTCGCCGTGCTCCATCGCCTCGCGCACGCCCTTGTCGACCGCGGGGCGGTAGCTGTGGGAGATGACGCCGCCGACGATCTTGTCGACGAACTCGTACGTCGACTCCTCGCCGTCCTCGTTCTGGATCGGTTCGATGACGATCTCGCAATCGCCGAACTGGCCGCGCCCGCCGGTCTGTTTCTTGTACCGGTGCCGCGCACGCGCCGTCGTGCGGATCGTCTCCTTGTACGGCACGCGCGGCGGGTGCAGCTCGACGTCGCAGTGGAAGCGGCTGCGCAGCCGGTCGCACGCGACCTCGACCTGCATCTGCGAGAGGCCTGAGACGAGCTGCTCGCCCGTCTGCGGGTCACGCCGCATCTTCAGCGTCGGATCCTCCTCGGAAAGGCGGCGCAGGCCGGCGGCCATCTTCTCCTCGTCGCCCTTCGCCTTCGGTGAGATCGCGAAGCTCATCACCGGCTCGGGGAAGTCGATGTGCGGCGGCTCGACCGGCACCTCGTGATCGACGAGCACGTCACCGGTGACGACGTCCTTCAGCTTGCCCACCGCGCCGAGGTCGCCGACGCAGAGCGCCTCGCTCGGCTCGTTGTCCTTGCCCTGGAGCAGCAGGACCTGCGCGAGCCGCTCCTTCGCGTGCGTGCGCGGGTCGACGAGCGTCGTGTCGCCGGTCACCGGGCCGGCGAGGACGCGGAAGCAGCTGATGCGCCCCGCGAACGGGTCGGCGATCGTCTTGAAGACGAACACCGCCTGCTTTGCGTCGCCGAACTCGATCGTCGTTCCCTTGCGCGCCGGCGAAGGGACGCCCTCGACGAGCAGGTCGAGCAGCGCGGTCGTACCGAGATTCTTTGTCGCGACGCCGCACGCGACCGGATAGAGCTCGTCGCGCGTGACGGCGTTCTTCAGCGCGGCCGCGACGGCCTCCGCGGGCAGCTCCTCCCCTTCGAGGTAGCGCGCCATCAGCTCCTCGTTCGTCTCGACAACCGCATCGAGGAGCTTCTCCCGATGCTCCTGCACCTGCGCCGCCATCGAGTCGGGAATCGGCTGCGGGCCTCCCTCCTTGCCACCGGACGGATCCATGTACGCGCACATGTGCAGCAGGTCGACGACGCCGGTGAGCTCGTGCTCGGTCCCGATCGGCAGCTGGATCGCGACGCAGCGGTCGGAGAGCTGCGTGCGCGCTGCCTCGAGGACCCGGAAGAAGTCGGCGCGCTCGCGGTCGAGCATGTTGACGAAGACGACGCGCGAGAGCTCGTACTCCTCGGCGCGCTGCCAGACCCGGAGGCTGTTCACCTCCACGCCCATGACGCCGCTGAGGACGACGAGGGCGCCCTCGACGACGCGGAGCGCCGCGTACGTGTCCGCCTGGAAGCCGGCGTCGCCCGGGCAGTCGACGAAGTTGATCTTGCGGTCCTGCCACTCGAGGTGGGTCAGGGTCCCGGAGAGGGACATCTGCCGCCGGTGCTCGTCGTCGTCCCAGTCGCTGACCGTCGAGCCCTGTTCGATCGACCCGAGCCGGTTCGTCTTCCCGGCCTGGAACAGCAGGGCCTCGACGAGCGAGGTCTTGCCGACTCCGCGATGGCCGACGACGGCGATGTTGCGGATCTTTCCGGGCTCGGTGGCAGGCATCGAAGACGCTTCCTCCTCGAGATATGTGGTCGAAACGTCATCGTAACCTCGACCTGGCCCGAAGAGCCACGGCAGGGGTCTGCCCCCAGCGCATGGGGCCAGACCCCTCGCATGTCCGCTTGCTACCTAGCCGCCGAGAGCGCTCCAGACCGCGCACTTGTGTCCGGCTGCGAACGTCGTCTCCGGCGCGGGAGCAGGCTCGACGAGCGACTGCGCCTGGTCGCCCGCGACGGTGTAGGCCGGCCACGCCGGCAGCCCCGCCCCGTTCGGGTTCCCGGTCTTCGCGAAGTTCGTCCAGTAGCCCTGCATCGACGCCGAAAGCGCCTTCTGCGCGGTGTCGAGCGTCGAGCCGCTCGTCGCGAAGATGTACTGGATCTCCGACGCATGGAAGGCGCCGAGCGAGTACGGCACCGGAGCCAGCAGGAAGGGCATCGGCGGGCTCGGGTCGTTGAACTCGTACTGGTACGTCGGCACGTACTGCGACAGGTGCTGCACGTCCTGGCGCGCATTGCACGCGAAGATCGCGTCGGTGCCGACCGCTCCGAGCGCGTTGTACGGCGTCGGGTACGCCGACAGCGGATAGAGCGCGACGATCGGGGCCGCGAGGGCCGGCGACGGAAGCTGGAGCGTCGCCGCGACCTGCGCCTGGTAGTTGTCCGGCGTGACCGGGTTCCCAAGCTGCGAGTTCAGCAGGTCGACGAAGAGCATCCACTCGTCGTGGTTCGACCCCGACAGCACCGGCACGTGGTTGAACGCACCCGTCGCGAACGCAGTGTTGTACTGCTGCGGCAGCACGCTGCTGATATTCGGGAGCTGGCTGATCGCCGTCTCGTTCGCGAGCAGCGTCGACACCGGGAGCGCACGCAGGCACGCCGCCGTCTGGTCGGCGCATCCCATCGCCGTCGCCAGGAACTGGCCGGTCGACTCCGCCTCCGCGAGCGTCGGAACCGTCTCGGCGTAGGCGCCGCTCTCGACGATCGCATGCCGGAACAGACCCTTCGCTCCCGGCGAGACGAGCTGCGAGCGGACGCTGAGCCCGCCGGCCGACTCGCCGAAGATGGTCACGTTCGCGGGATCGCCGCCGAAGCGCGCGATGTTGCGCTTCACCCAGCCGAGCGCGAACTGCTGGTCCATCAACCCGTAGTCGCCCGAGTCGTGCGTCGACGACTCCGAGGAGAGCGCGGGATGCGCGAGGAAGCCGAGCAGCCCGAGACGGTAGTTGATCGTCACGACGACGACGCCGCGCTTCACGAGCGCCGTCGGGTCGTAGTCGGTGCTCTCGCCGGTGATGAGCGCGCCGCCGTGGATCCAGAACATCACCGGCAGCCGCGACGACGGATTCGCGCCGGGAGGCGTGAACACGTTGAGGAACAGGCAGTCCTCGTTCGTGCTTGGCACGCCGAACGGGCCGAGCGTCTGCGGGCACCCGGAGCCGAACTCCGTCGCCGCGCGCACGCCCTTCCACGCCGCGTGCGGCTGAGGCGGACGCCACCGTAGCGCTCCGACGGGCGCCGCAGCGTACGGGATGCCGCGGAACGCGCGCATGCCGTTCGCAACGGCGCCGCGAACGACGCCCGCGTCCGTCGCGACGACCGCCTGGTCCGCCTTCGCCTTCTTCGGATGCGTCGCCGCCGACGCTCCTCCCACCACCACCGCCGCAGCCACGCACGCACCTACGACCAGCACGTTTCTCATGGCGACTCCTTCGTTGAACCGCGGTTCAACCAGGAGTCTAGAAGGTCAGAGCGCTGCGCGCTGCGCGGACCCAGCGAGCCGGGCCTTCAG
>DASXLN010000130.1:0-3740 GCA_036496165.1 Gaiellaceae bacterium
GGAGTTGGCGCCGATGCGCATCGGGATGCCCTTCGCCTTCGCGGCGCGCACGACTTCGGCGACCTTGTCGGGACCCCCGATGTTCCCGGGATTGATGCGCACCGCGGCGACGCCCTGCTCGATCGCCTTCAGAGCAAGGGAAGCGTTGAAGTGGATGTCGGCGATGATCGGGACCGGCGAGAAGCGCACGATCTTCCCGAGAGCTTCGGCGTCCTCGGTCTTCGGGACCGCGACACGCACGATCTCGCAGCCCGCAGAGACGAGCTCGGCGATCTGTGCCGTCGTCGCGGGCACGTCATGCGTCTTCGTCGTCGTCATGGACTGAACGACGACGGGCGCGCCACCGCCGATCGCGACGGCGCCGACCGAGATCTGCCGCTTGCTCGCCACGCTTCGAGTTTAGCCGGGTCCTCCGCCCCCGAGGTCGTGCTGGAGGGCGATCACCCAGATCAAGAGAATCAGAGCAAAGCCGATGACGGAGACTCGCTCGTACACCTCCCGCGCGAGCGCGCGGCGGCGGACAGCCTCGATGATCGAGAAGAGGATGTGGCCGCCGTCGAGCGGCAGGAGCGGCAGCAGGTTGAGCAGCGCGAGCGACATGCTCACGAGGCCGACGATCTGGAGGTAGTAGTTGAAGCCGACCTGGAGCGCGGCGGCGGATATCCGGACGATTCCGACCGTGCTCGTGAGCTGGCTCTGCCCGTGCCGGTGGAAGAGCGAGCCGAACGCGCCGAACGTCCCGGTGACGACCTGCCAGCAGTCGGAGGCGGCCTGCCCTGCGCTGTGGCCGAGCGGATACGAGACGAGCTTCGCCGCCGGCTCGAAGCCCCAGATCCAGCGGCCGTCGAGCTTGATCGGCTTCCGCGGGCCGAGGGTGACCGTCTGCCCGCTTCGGTCGACCGTGACGGTGATCGGGCGGCCGCGGCTGCCGCGGATGCTCCGGGAGACGGCGTCGAACGTCTTCGCCGCGTGGCCGTCCACGGCCACGACGCGATCCCCAGGCCGGAGGCCCGCGGCCGCGGCCGGCGTGTGCGCGCTCACTGCGGCGACCTCGTTGCTCGGCTGCGACGTCGGGGCGCCGGTGAGGTAGACGGCGGTGAAGATGATGAATGCGACGAGCACGTTCGCGACCGGGCCGGCGGCGATGACCGCGATCCGCTTCCACGTCGCCTGCCGCCAATACGCGTCCGGGCCGGTCGCTTCGTCGATCTCGCGCACGGCGCGGTTCGCGGAGCGCCGCGCCGCCCTCGTGAGCGTCGCCGCCTCGATGCCGCGGCGCAGCTCGGGCAGATGCTCGCGCGCCGCCGTAAGCTCGTCGGCGTCCAGATCGCGGCGCACGCGCTGCACTGCAGGTGCAAGCGACGGCTCCTCCTGCAGCGCCTGTGCGGTGAACGCCTCGAGGTCGCTCCCCGCCGGACGGTGCATGCCGGGAATGCGGACGTAGCCGCCGAGCGGGATCGCGCCGATGCCGAACTCGATCCCCCGCCGCCGTACCTTCGCGACCGCGGGCGGGAAGCCGATGTAGAACGCGCGCGGACGCATACCGACGGCGAGCGCGACGGTGAAGTGCCCGAGCTCGTGCAGGAACACGAGCAGGACGAGCCCGAGGATGACGGTGACCCAGATCATGCGACGGGGATCGCGCGCGCCGCGCGATCCACCTCCAACAGGTCGTCGAGGTCGCGCGCCGGCGAGCCGTCGGCGCGCGCGAGCGCGTCGGCGACGACGGCGGCGATCTCGAGGAACGGTAGACGTCCGTCGAGGAACGCGGCGACAGCCGCCTCGTTCGCGGCGTTGAAGACGCACGGATACGTCCCGCCCCGTTCTCCCGCGTCGCGCGCGAGGGCGAGCATCGGGAACGTCTCGAGGTCCGGTGCCTCGAAGACGAGCGTGAGAGACGTGAGGTCGAGCGGCGCGAGCGTGACCGCCGCGCGCTCCGGATACGTCAGCGCGTACGAGATCGGCACGCGCATGTCGGGGTAGCCGAGGTGCGCGAGCGCGGCACCGTCGCGGAAGCGGACGAGCGAGTGCACGATCGAGGTCGGCTGAAGGACGACCTCGATGCGCTCGTAGGGCACGCCGAAGAGGAAGTGCGCCTCGATCAGCTCGAGGCCCTTGTTCGCGAGCGTCGCCGAGTCGATCGTGATCTTCGGGCCCATGCGCCACGTCGGATGCGCGAGCGCCTCCTCCGGCGTGACGGCCGTCAGGTCGTCGCGCGTCCGGCCGCGGAACGGGCCGCCGGAGCCGGTGAGCACGAGCGCGTCGACCTGCTCCGGTGCGCGGGTCTCGAGGCACTGGAAGAGCGCCGAGTGCTCGCTGTCGACGGGAAGGATGCGGCCGCCGCCGCGGCTCTGCGCAGCGAGTGCGAGCTCGCCCGCGGCGACGAGGCTCTCCTTGTTGGCGAGCGCGAGGTCGACGCCGTGCTCGAGCGCCCACAGCGTCGCGTGGATGCCCGCGAAGCCGACGATCGCGTTCAGGACGACGTCCGGCTGCGCGCGGTCGAGCAGGTCGACGACGTTGCCGCCGACCTGCTTCAGCGGCGCGTCGACGTCGTCGAGCGGCGTCGTGCCCGATGCCGCGGCGCACAGCTCCAGGTCCGGGTGCGCCTCGACGATCTCGATCGCCTGGCGCCCGATCGACCCGGTGGCGCCGAGGAGGGCGACCCGCTTCATGCCGCCAGTGTGCCCGACTCAGGCGTGGCCAAGTCCAAGAACGAGGTAATAGGCCGCCGGGCCGGCGAAGAGCAGCGCATCGAGGCGGTCGACGATCCCGCCGTGGCCGCCGAGAAGCGTGCCGGTGTCCTTCACCTGCATGTCGCGCTTCAGCATCGACTCGAACAGGTCGCCGACGACGGCCCCGAGCACGACGACGACGCCGAGGACGATCGCCTCCCAGACGCGCAGATATGTGTGCCGCGTGTCGTAGAGCGCGACGAACGACACGAACACGCCTGCGAGCGAGCCGATGACGAATCCCTCCCACGTCTTCCCGGGCGAGAGCGTCGGCGCGAGCTTGTGCCGGCCGATCAGGCGGCCGCCGAAGAAGGCGAAGGTGTCGGCCGCCCAGACGGTGAGGAGCACGGTGAACGTGAGCAGTCTCCCGTGATGCGGGATGTCGCGCAGCAGGATCAGGTGGCCCAGTCCGAGGCCGATCCAGCCGGCGCCGAGCACGGTGGCCCCGATGGCGACGGTCGACGGTGCCCGCGTCTTCGCGAGTGCACTCGCGGCGAAGGCGAGGACGAACGTCGAGAGGACTCCGCCGAGCATCCAGGCGATGCCACTCGTGTGTGCGAGCACGACCGCGAGCGCGACGCCGACGTAGAGCGCCGGCGCGAGCGGCCGCAGCGGACGCGCGACCGTGATGTACTCGTGGACGGCGACGAGCGCGGCGACGAGGACGAGGACCGTGAGCCACCAGCCGCCCAGCCAAACGAGGCCGAGCACGAGCGGCAGGCCGATCACGCCCACGACGAGGCGGGAGATGAGATTGCTCATCGTCCGCCGAATCTGCGGCGTCGCTGCGCGTAATCCTCCAACGCGCTGCGAAATTCCTCCGGTCCGAAGTCGGGCCAGAGGGTGTCCGTGAACACGTACTCCGCGTAGGCCGACTGCCAGAGGAGGAAGTTCGAGATCCGGTGCTCGCCCGACGTGCGGATGACGAGGTCGGGGTCGGGCATCGAGGGCGCGTACAGCCGCTCCGCGAATGCCTCCTCGTCGTAGGGGCCGCCGTCGGCCGCGAGG
>DASXLN010000131.1:0-2959 GCA_036496165.1 Gaiellaceae bacterium
CCGCACCGGCTGATCGAGGGCTGCCTCATCGCTGCGTATGCAATCGCGTCCAAGTCCGTCTTCATCTACATCCGCGGCGAGTACTCGACGGAGTACGACGTCCTCCAGGCGGCGGTCGACGAGGCGGCGGCCGCCGGGCTCATGGACGACGTGACCATCGTCGTGCACCGCGGCGCCGGCGCATACATCTGCGGCGAGGAGACGGCGCTGCTGGAGTAGCTCGAGGGCAAGCGCGGCCAGCCGCGCTCGAAGCCGCCGTTCCCGGCGATCGAAGGCGTCTACGCGTCGCCGACGCTGATCAACAACGTCGAGACGATCACGACCATCCCGGTCGTCCTCCAGGTCGGCCCGGAGGAGTTCGCGAAGATCGGCGCGCCCCCCGGCTCGACGGGGACGCGCGTGTTCTGCCTCTCCGGCAACGTCGTGCGCCCCGGCGCGTACGAGCGCCCGCACGGCATCACCGTACGAGAGCTGATCTACGACATCGGCGGCGGCATCGCGGACGGCCGCGAGCTGAAGGCGGTCATGGTGGGCGGCTCCTCGTTCCCGGTGATGACGCCGGACGAGATCGACACGAAGCTCGACGCGACGTCGCTCGGCCAGAAGGGGCTCTTCATCGGCTCGGGCGTCGTCACCGCGATCGACGACCGCGCGTGCATCGTGCAGTTCGCGCTGCGCGTCGCGCAGTTCTACATGCACGAGTCGTGCGGCAAGTGCACGCCGTGCCGCGTCGGCACGCGCTGGCTCGTGCAGCTCCTCCGCGCGGTCGAGAACGGCACCGCCTCGGAGAACGACCTCGAGATCCTCCTCGACGTGTGCGACCGGATCATCGGCAAGTGCCTATGCGTGCTCGGCGACTCGGCGGCGATGCCGGTCGCGAGCTGCGTGACGAAGTTTCGCGACGAGTTCCACGCGCACCTCGCGCACGGCGGCTGCCCGTTCGGCGCCGACTCGTCGCTCGACCGGCTGTTCGCGCCCGTCGACCAGCATCACCTCGCCCCCGTCGCGCACGAGGCGGGTGTATGACGGATCTCGTCCGCGTCACCGTCGACGAGCGCGAGGTGCACGTGCCGAAGGGCACCGGCCTCGTCGAGACCGCGCTCGCGGCGGGCGTCGAGATCCCCGTGTTCTGCTACGAGCCGCGCCTCGGCGCGCCGGTCGGCGCCTGCCGCATGTGCCTCGTCGAGATCGAGGGGATCCCGAAGCTCCAGGCGGCCTGCACGCTCACCGCAACCGACGGGATGATCGTGCGCACCGCGCGCAGCTCGGCGAAGGCGGCCGAGGGGCAGAACGCGACGCTCGAGTTCATCCTCGTCAACCATCCGCTCGACTGCCCCGTCTGCGACAAGGGCGGCGAGTGCCCGCTGCAGGACCTGACGTTCCGCTACGGCCCCGGCAACACGCGCATGAGCTTCGAGAAGCTCACGTTCGAGAAGCCGATCCCGATCTCGCCGACGATCTCGCTCGACCGCGAGCGCTGCATCCTCTGCTACCGCTGCACGCGCTTCAGCTCCGACGTGAGCGAGGACAACCAGCTCGTCGCGCGCAACCGCGGCGCGATGTCGGTGATCACGACGTTCGAGGACGAGCCGTACAGCGGCGCGTTCACCGGCAACGTCACCGAGCTCTGCCCCGTCGGCGCGCTGCTCCCGACGCAGTACCGGTTCGAGGGGCGTCCGTGGGAGATCCAGAACGTGCCGACCGTGTGCGGCATGTGCTCGGTCGGCTGCAACGTGAACGCGACCGTGCGTGAGGGCAAGGTCAAGCGGATTCTCTCGCGGAACCATCCCGAGGTCGACGAGGGCTGGATCTGCGACAAGGGACGCTTCGCATTCACGCACCTGCGCTCCGGCGACCGCATCGTCGACCCGATCAAGCGGGTTCGCCTGCGCGGCTTCGAGCCGGTGTCGTGGGACGACGCACTCGACGAGGCCGAACGGCTGCTGCGCGCCGCGCGCGGCCGCGTCGTCGTCGCGCTGTCCGGCTCGGAGACGGTCGAGCAGGCGTACGCGCTCGCGAAGCTCGTGCGCACCGGTCTCGACTCGCACGAGGCGATGCTCCCGGAGGAGGTCTCGCCGGCACTCGACGCGTATCGCGCGCCGCTTTCGTCGATCGCGGGCGCCGACGTCGTCGTCGTCCTCGGCGACGTCGCGCTCGAGCAGAGCGCGCCGATCGTCGACCTGTGGGTGCGCGCCGCGCGCCGCAACGGCGCGCGCGTCCTCACCGAGCTGGACGAGACGGCGGTGCGCGCGGCCGCGCGCCCCGTCCTCATCTGGTCCGGCCCGCACGGCCGCGGCGGCGCCACCGTCGCCGCGCACGCCGAGCGGCTCGGCGTCACGAGCGCGTTCTACGTCCCGACCACGCCGAACGGCCGCGGCGTCGCCGACGCATGGGCCGCGGCCTCCGATGTGGAGCCGACCACCTCGGAGGCGGTCGGCCTGCTCGTCGTCTCCGGCGACGAGGCGGCGAACGATCCGAACGTCCGCGCGCTCGCGGAGAAGGCGGAGTCGGTGATCGTCGTCTCGATGTTCCACGGCCTCGCCGTCGGCTGGGCGGATCTCGTCCTGCCCGGCACGAGCTACCTCGAGCGCGACGGAACGACCGTCAACCTCGAAGGGCGCCTGCAGCGCCAGCGCCGTACCGCGATCCCGCCTGCGCCGGACGAGCTCGCGTGGCTCTCGCAGCTCGCGTCTCGCTTCGGCGTCGAGCTGCCGCCGCACGCCCCCGCGGTCTTCGCCGAGCTCTCGAAGCGCATCTACGGCGGGCTCTCGTTCGGCGAGGTGGGCGAGCGCGCGCCGCTTCGCGGGTACGCCGACGCCCCGGAGCACGTCGAGGCGCCGCCGCTGCCGGAGGCCGAGGTCACCGGCGACGGGCTGCGGCTCGTCTGTTACAAGCCGCTCTTCTCGGGGCCCGCGGTCGAGCGAGTCGAGGAGCTCCAGTTCCAGCGCCCGCCGGCCGA
>DASXLN010000132.1:0-7130 GCA_036496165.1 Gaiellaceae bacterium
CGTTCAAGCAGGTCGGGCTCGATGTCCTCGTAGAGGACGAGCTGGCCGGCGTTGACGATTCCCATGTCAAGCCCGGCCCGGATCGCGTGGAACAGGAACGCGGAGTGCATGGCCTCGCGCACGACGTCGTTGCCGCGGAACGAGAACGACAGGTTCGAGATGCCGCCGCTGATCCGCACACCGGGACAGCGCTCCTTGATCAGCGGCAGGGACTCGATGAACGCCTTCGCGAATTCCTGGTGCTCCTCGATCCCGGTCGCGACCGCGAGCACGTTCGGATCGAAGACGATGTCCTCTGGCGCAAAACCGACGTCGTCGACGAGCAGCCGGAACGCGCGCTCGCAGATCGCGACCTTGCGCTCGACGGTCTCGGCCTGCCCCTTCTCGTCGAACGCCATCACGACGACACCGGCTCCGTAACGGTGCACCGTCCGCGCCTGCTCGAGAAACGCCTCCTCGCCCTCCTTCAGACTGAGCGAGTTGACGACGCCCTTGCCCTGGAGGCACTTGAGCCCGGCCTGGAGCACGGTCCACCGGGAGCTGTCGACCATGATCGGCAGCCGCGCGATCTCGGGCTCCGTGGCCACGAGGTTGAGGAAGGTCGTCATCGCCTCCTCGCCCTCGAGCAGGTCGGCGTCCATGTTCACGTCGATGAGGTTCGCGCCGCCTCGCACCTGCTCGAGCGCGACGTCGAGCGCCTTCTGAAAGTCCCCGCCTTCGACGAGCCGCCGGAATCTCGCCGATCCCGTGACGTTCGTCCGCTCGCCGACCATGACGAAGTTCGTCTCCGGGGTGATCGTGAACGGCTCGAGCCCGCTGAAGCGCGTCTGGGGCGGAGGCGACGGGATCCGGCGCGGCACGACCCCCTCGATCGCGGCCTTGATCGCGCGCACGTGATCCGGCGTCGTCCCGCAGCAGCCTCCGACGATGTTGACCAGCCCGTCGCGGGCGAAATCGCCCAGCGCACTGCTCGTGTCGTGCGGCTGCTCGTCGTACCCGCCGAACTCGTTCGGCAGCCCAGCGTTCGGATAGCAGGCGAGCCACGTCGTGGCGACGCGCGAGAGGTCTTCGACGAACGGACGCATCTCGTTCGCGCCGAGCGAGCAGTTCACACCGACGACGAGCGGCTTCGCGTGCTCGACCGATACCCAGAACGATTCGACCGTCTGCCCGGAGAGGTTGCGACCGCTGCGGTCGACCGCCGTGAACGAGATCCACAGCGGAAGGTCGGGCGTCACCTCTTGCGCGGCGACGATCGCCGCCTTCGCATTCAGCGAGTCGAAGATCGTCTCGATGAGGAGGATGTCGACGCCGCCCTCGCGCAGCGCGAGCATCTGCTCGGCGTACGCCTCGGCCACCTCGTCGAACCCGACCGCGCGATACGCGGGATCGTCGACCTTCGGCGACAGCGACAACGTGACGTTGAGCGGGCCGACCGAGCCGGCGACGATCCCGCCGAACTCGTCCGCCACCTCACGCGCGAGCCGCGCGCCGGCGACGCTCATCTCGGCGGCGTAGTCCTCGAGCCCGTAGTCCGCCTGGCCGATGCGCGTCGCCGTGAACGTGTTCGTCGTCGCGATGTCCGCGCCCGCCTCGAAGTAGGCGCGGTGGATGCCGCGCACGATGTCGGGCTGGGTCAGGTTCAGGAGGTCGGGATCCCCGGCGACATCGCGCGCGTGGTCGCGGAAGCGCTCGCCGCGGTACGCCTCCTCCCCGCGCACGTCGCGTTGGATGAGCACGCCCCACGACCCGTCGAGCACGCCGACGCGCTCGCTCAGGATCGTCTCCAATTTGTCACGCACGTCCGGCATGTCCCTGCTTTCGCTCCCGCCTGAAGGTCCGGGAGCGCCGGGGAAGCGCCCACGGGCTCTTTAGGCGTTTGGTAACCCGGTCGCCAAGCTGCCTGTCAAAGCTCTCCGGGTACCCGAAGAGTACCAACCGTCACTTCGGTAGGGTGCCGCCGGAATGGTCGAAGTACATGACGGGGCCAGCCTCCGCGCGGCGCTGACCGAGATCGCGGGCAACTTCTCCTTCAGCTGGACGCCGGGCGCGCGCCAACTCTTCGCCGAGCTCGACCGCAAGCGCTTCAGCGAGCTCCTGCACAACCCGACAGCCATGCTCTCCGAGCTGACGGACGAGGACCTCGACCGGGCGCTCACACCCGAGTACGCGATGAAGCTCGGCCGGGTGCAGGAGCGGCTCGAGGCCGAGGCCGGCCAGGTCACGTGGTGGGAGCAGCAGGAACGGCCGGACGACTTCCTCGTTGCGTACTTCTCCGCCGAGTTCGGCCTGGACGAGAGCCTGCCGACCTACTCGGGCGGCCTGGGCATCCTCGCCGGCGACCATCTCAAGTCCGCCTCGGAGCTCGGTATCCCGCTGGTGGCCATCGGCCTCTTCTACTTCCGGGGCTACTTCCGACAGCAGCTGGACGACGGCGACCGGCAGGTCGAGCGCTATCCGCGCAACGACAACGCGCGCCTGCCGCTGACGCTCGTGCCCATGTCGCCGACGGTGATGATGGCCGACGACGAGGGAAACCTCGAGCGCGTCCGGCTCGGCGTGTGGCGCGCGCAGGTCGGGCGGGTGAACCTGTACCTGCTCGACACGAAGGTCGAAGGCAACCCGGAGTGGGCGCGCAACGTGACGAACACGCTCTACGGCGGCGATCGTCTGAATCGGCTGCGCCAAGAGATCGTGCTCGGCATCGGCGGCGTACGCGTACTGCGAGCGCTCGGGCTCGCACCGAGCGTGTTCCACATGAACGAGGGCCACTCGGCGTTCTTCCAGCTCGAGCGGCTGCGCGAGCTCGTCGAGCGCGAGGGCCTGGGGCGCGAGAGCGCGCTCGAGCGGCTGCGCGCGTCGACCGTCTTCACCACGCACACGCCCGTGCCCGCCGGGAACGAGGTCTTCGAACCGGATCTCGTCAGGCGCAACATCGGGAAGCTCGTCGAGCGGTGCGGCTTCGAGTGGGACGAGTTCCTCGCCCTCGGGAAGGTCCACGACGACGACCCGGACTTCGGCATGACGCCGTTCGCGCTCCGCACGGCCGCGTACGCGAACGCCGTGTCGAAGCTGCACGGTGAAGTCTCCCGCGAGATGTGGCACGACCTCTGGCCCGACCGGCCCGTGGACGAGGTGCCGATCACCTCCATCACGAACGGCGTGCACGTCCGTACGTGGCTCGGCGGCGAGCTCGAAGGGATGCTCGGGACGAACTCGCCACAGCTCGAGCGCGTGTTCGAGATCTCCGGCGAGGAGCTCTGGAACGCGCATCGGGGGGCGAAGTCGCGGCTGATGGAGTTCATCGCGCGCACGCGAGGCGCTCCCGAGCTCGACCCGGAGGCGCTGACGATCGGATTCGCACGCCGGTTCGCGACCTATAAGCGCGCCTGGCTCCTCTTGAGCCAGCCCGACCGGCTGGCGATGCTGCTCGGCGACCAGACGCGTCCCATGCAGCTCCTCGTCGCCGGAAAGGCGCACCCTGCAGACGAGGCGGGAAAGGACGTCATCCAGCAGGTCGTCGACTTCGCGCGCGGCGCCGGCGCGAATGCGCACGTCGTCTTCCTTCCGGATTACGAGATGACGCTCGCGCGCCGCCTCGTCCAAGGCGTCGACATCTGGCTGAACACGCCGCGGCGGCCGATGGAGGCCTCCGGGACGTCCGGCATGAAGGCCGCACTCAACGGCGTCCTCAACTGCTCCATCCTCGACGGCTGGTGGGCGGAGGCCTACAACCCCGACCGGGGGTTCGCGATCGGCGGCGCGCACGATGTCGGCAGCGACGAGGAGCAGGACCACGCGGACGCGGAGTCGCTCTACGCAGTGCTCGAGCAGCAGGTGCTGCCTGCGTTCTTCGAGCGGGACGCGAACGGGTTGCCGCCGCGCTGGGTCGAGATGATGCGGCACTCGATCGCCGAGCTCGGGACCGAGTACAGCACGAATCGCATGGTGCGCGAATACGTCGAGCGCCTCTACCTCCCGGCGCACGACGACATCACCGCCGTGATGCAGACCGCCTGACTAGCCGCTGGTGCCGCGCACGGCGAGCTGGTTCTCGGCGTGGCGGACGCGCTGCTCGAGCTGCCACCGGTCGGCGGTGGACTCGCCCGCGTCGATCTTCTCCAGCTCGGCCTTTGCCTCGTCCAGCTGCCGCTGCGCCCGCTCGGGATCGATCTCGGTCGCGACGACCGCGTCGTCGACGAGCGCGATCGCGCGGTCCTCGAGCACCTGGAAGAACCCCGGCCCCGTCGCGAACGTCTGGATCTCGTCGCTGTCCATGTCGAGGTAGACGCGCGTCGAGCCGGCGTTGAGCATCGCGACGAGCGGCGCGTGCCGGGCGAGGACGCCGATCTCGCCGGCCGCGCCGGGCACGACGATCATCTCCGCCTCGCCTTCGAACGCCGGGCCTTCCGGCGTCACCACCGAGACCGAGAACTTCGGGTGCTGTGCCAAGGCCTAGGACTCCGCCAGCTGCTTGCCGCGCTCGACGACCTGCTCGATGCCGCCGACCATGTAGAACGCCTGCTCCGGCAGATCGTCGTGCTTGCCGTCGAGGATCTCGGTGAAGCCGCGAATGGTGTCCTCGAGCTTCACGTACTCGCCCGGGGTGCCGGTGAACTGCGCCGCCGTGAAGAACGGCTGCGACAGGTAGCGCTCGATCTTGCGGGCGCGTGAGACGACGAGCTTGTCCTCGTCGGAGAGCTCGTCGATGCCGAGGATCGCGATGATGTCCTGCAGGTCGCGGTAGCGCTGCAGCACCTCCTGCACGCGTGTCGCGCAGCGATAGTGCTCGTCGGACACGATGCCGGGCTGGAGCGCACGCGACGTCGACGCGAGCGGGTCGACCGCGGGATAGATGCCCTTCTCGACGATCGCGCGCGAGAGCACCGTCGTCGAGTCGAGGTGGGCGAACGTGTTCGCCGGCGCCGGATCGGTGAGGTCGTCGGCGGGCACGTAGATCGCCTGCACCGACGTGACCGAGCCCTTCCGCGTCGACGTGATGCGCTCCTGCAGCTGCCCCATCTCCGTCGCCAGCGTCGGCTGGTAGCCGACGGCGCTCGGCATGCGGCCAAGCAGCGCCGACACCTCCGAGCCCGCCTGGACGAACCGGAAGATGTTGTCGATGAAGAGCAGGACGTTCTGGCCCTGGTCGCGGAAGTACTCCGCCATCGTCAGACCGGAGAGGCCGACGCGCAGACGCGCACCCGGCGGCTCGTTCATCTGGCCGTAGACCATCGCGACCTTGTCGATGACGCCCGACTCGGTCATCTCGAGGAAGAGGTCCGTGCCTTCGCGCGTGCGCTCTCCGACGCCGGAGAACACCGACACGCCGCCGTGCTGGAGCGCCACGTTGTTGATCAGCTCGGTGATGAGCACCGTCTTGCCGACGCCTGCGCCGCCGAACAGACCGACCTTGCCGCCCTCGACGAACGGCGCGATCAGGTCGATGACCTTGATGCCGGTCTCGAAGGTCTGCACGGTCGGCGACAGCTCGCCGAACGTCGGCGGATCGCGGTGGATCGGCCAGCGCTCGCCCGTCGCCGGCTCCTTGCCGTCGACCGGGTCGCCGATGACGTTCCAGATCCGGCCGAGCGTCTCGTCGCCGACGGGCACGGAGATCGACTGGCCCGTGTCGAAGATCTCGACGCCGCGCGCGAGGCCGTCGGTCGAGTCCATCGCAACTGCGCGGACGCGATCGTCGCCCAGGTGCTGCTGCACCTCGGCGATGAGCTCGCGCGTGTTGCCGTCCTCCTCGATCTCCACGCGTAGCGCGTGGTTGATCTCGGGCAGCCCGTTCGTGAAGACGGCGTCGAGGACAACGCCCTTGATCTCGACGATCCGACCGGTCTTCTCTTTCGTGGCCATCAGTCTCCTTATGCGGTGAGTGCGTCGGCGCCGGCGACGACTTCGAGGATCTCCTGCGTGATCGCAGCCTGGCGGGCGCGGTTCATCTGCAACGTGTAGCGGTCGATGAGGTCGTTTGCGTTGCTCGAGGCGCTCCGCATCGCGGCCATCTGGGACGCGAGGAACGAGGCAGCCGATTCGAGCAGCGCGCGATAGATCTCCGTCTCGAGGTAGACCGGCAGGAGCCGCTCGAGGATCTCCTCCGGCTCCGGCTCGTAGATGAAGTCGCCGCGCAGCGCCTGTTTCTTCGGATCGTCGTCCTCCTCGGTATTCCCCTCGAGCACGTGCTCCGGGATCGGGAGGAGGTCGGACACGGTCACCTTCTGTACGAGCGGCGAGACGTAGCGGTTGTACACGATCACGACGCGGTCGACCTCCTGCTCCGTGTACATCTCCGCGAGCTTGTGCGCGACCGCCTGGGCGTCGTGGTACGTCGGCTTGTCGACGAATCCCTCCCAGTGCGCGGCGATCTCGTAGCGGCGGAATCGGAGCGTCGAGCCGCCCTTGCGGCCGACGACGGTCCACACGAGCTCGTGCCCATCGGCGCGCTCCTTTCGCTCGAGCTCGAACGCGCGGCGCAGCACCTGCCCGTTGAACGGGCCGGCAAGGCCGCGGTCGCCGGTGAAGACGACGACGCCGACGCGCTGCACGTCACGCCGCTGCATGAGCGGCAGGTTCCGGACCGACGAGGCCGCCCGTGCGGTCCCGACCATCAGCTCCTGCATGCGGTCCGCGTACGGGCGCATCTCCTCGATCCGCGTCTGTGCGCGGCGCAGCCGCGCGCTCGCGACGAGCTCGAGCGCTTTGGTGATCTTGCTCGTGTTGCGGACCGACGCGATGCGCCGGCGGATGTCCTGCAGGCTCGCCAACTAGACCAGGCCGCTCTCGTCCTCGACGTTGAACGCGTTCTTGAACTTCTCGATCTCGCCGTTCAGCGTCTCCGCGAGCTCGTCGGGCAGCTCGCCGGAGTCTTTGATCTTCTCGTAGACCGTTCCCTGCGCGCGCAGGAACTCACGGAGCTCGTCCTGGAAGCGCTGCACCTGCGGGGTCGGGATGTCGTCGAGGAAGCCGTTGACGCCGGCGTAGATCGCGACCACCTGCTCCTCCATCGGCCACGGCTGGTACTGCGGCTGGTTGAGCGTCGCGACCATCTTCTCGCCGCGCGTCAGCGACTGCTGCGTCGCACGGTCGAGCTCGGAGCCGAACTGCGCGAACGCCTCCAGCTC
>DASXLN010000133.1:0-5075 GCA_036496165.1 Gaiellaceae bacterium
CGACGTCGCCGGCTGCTCGGCCGTCTGCGCGGTCTGCGTCTGGGCGGCCGTCTCCTCGCCGGGCTTCTTCTTGCGCCGCCGCCGCCGCCGGCGCGCGCTCGAGGGCTGCTTCGGGGCGGGGAGGTTCTCGGAGAGCGCGAGGGCGACCTCTTGCGGGGTGCCGAGCTTCTCGCGTGCGTCGTCGAGCAGCTTCGTCGCGCGCGGCGTGTAGCCCTCCGCCGATGCGAGTAGCGCCGCGCCGACCTGGACGGGCAGCTCGAGTGCGGTCTGCACGAGCCTCGCCGCGTTCTCCTCGTGGCGGTGCCCGCGTGAGTTCGCGAGCGCGCCGAGCAGCCGTTTCGCCTCCGGATACTCGGTCGACGCGCGGCGATCCTGCACCTTGCGCGTCGCGCGCGCGAGCCGCCACGTCCAGCGCGCGAGAATCTGGTCGGGCGCGTCGGGCTTGCCGTCCGCGATCGCGCGCAAGAGGACGCGTATGCCTGCGAGCCGCTCCTTCTCCCACGTCGGCGCCTGCGTCACGAGCGTGACGAGGTCGTCGAAGTCGGCGCGCTCGACACGCATCGACACGCGATCCTGCAGCGCCATCAGACGGAGGCGGCGGTTCGGGTTCTCCGCTGCGCATGTCGCGAGGAACTGCTCGAGCGCCACCTTGCTCGCGCGGCCCTCCGTCAGCTTCTGCACGAACGAGCCGCGCTCGTCGAAGCGGATCTGCCGGCCGGCCATCGTCGCCCAGTAGCGCTGCTCGTCCTCGTCGAGGAAGCGCGGGTCGACGCGCTGCCACTCGCGCTGGATGACGGCGACGCGGCGACGGACGTCGGGCGTGACCGGGACGAGCCACGGCGCGGGCGTCAGACGGCGCCTGGCGCGGCGCTGCGCGCGCCGGCGCGGCGCAGGCGTGACGCGTGCACCCTCGCGGTAGAAGTCCGCGTCGAGGAGCGAGTGCAGAGAGACGACCCGTTCGTTGTGCGTCGCTCCCTTCGGGACGAAGTCGACGACGATGCCCGCTTCCTTGCGCGGGTGCATGCGCATGATGCGGCCGATCCGCTGCTGGTAGACGCGCTTCGACGCCGTCGGCGCGAGATGCATGCACACGGTCGCACGTGGCGAGTTCCATCCCTCTGCGAGCAGCTGGGCGTTGATCAACACGTTGATCTCGCCGCGCTCGTATGCCGCGAGCGTCTCCGCCAGCCGCACCGGCGGCGTGCGTCCCGACACCGCCTCTGCTTTCAGGCCGGCGGCGCGGAACTCCTGCGCAAGGTTGTACGCGTGTTCCACGCCGGCCGCGTAGACGATCCCGGGCGTGTTGTCGAAGCGGTCGCGGTAGAGGCTCGCCGCGGCCTGGTTGAGTGCCTGGTGGTCGAGCGTCTTGGCGAGGATCTCCTGGTCGAAGTCGCCGCCGACGATCGGGACGGAGTTGATGGCGGCGACCGGCGGCACGCGCAGGCAGCGAAGCGGTGCGATGAGCCCGCGTCGCGCCGCGTCCTGCAGCGGCAGGTCGTCGACCGAGGCGGGGAAGACGTCCGAGACCTGCTTCGCGATCAGCTGCTCCGTCGCCGTCATGCCGATGTAGATGGGCTCGGGGAACGAGCGGATTGCGGCCGATGTCTTCTCTCCGAGCGCGGTGTGCGCCTCGTCGCAGATGACGAGCTGGTACGCGTCGCGGCTGATCGAGTCGACGTGGCGCGCGAACCACGCGTACGTCTGGATCGTCAGCGCGTTCGTGCGGCTGCCTTCGTTGCCGGTCTCGACCGCGGCGCTGTAGCGGTCGGCATACCCCTCCGTCTTCAGGTCGCCCTCGAACTGCGAGACGAGCAGCCGGCGGTGGGTGAGGATGAGGACCCCGAGCGTGCGCGCCGCCTCGACGAATCCCGCGGCTGCGATGGTCTTGCCGGACGCGGTCGGGTGGCGGAAGCGGTACCTGCGGACGGCGCCGGGATCCTGCTCGGGCGAGAGCTCCTCCGGCTCCTCGTCCTCGTCGTCGACGATCGTGTCTTCTTCGTCGTCCTCTTCCTCGACCTCGGCGACGGCGTTCCCGTTGCCGTTCCCGTTCTCCTTGTCCTCTTCGCGCTGCGCCGCGGCGATGAGCTCGGTGAGCATCCCGGCGAGTGCGTCGACCTGGTGGCGGCGAAGCGCCGTCCCAGCCTTCGTGTGCGGCTCCGGCTCGCCGAGGACGCGCTCGAGGCCGAGCATGAGGCCGAAGCGGACCTTCCACTGGGTGCTCGGCGTGCGTTTGCCGTCCTCGATCTCCACGATCGCCTCGTCGAGGGCACGGCGGCGCGCGGTACCGGCCGCGAGCACCTGGTCGGGATCCTCGCCGTCACGAAGGAACGGCTCGCCCGCCCACGTCTCTGCGCGGTACGCCGCGGCGGCGAGCGGGTTGGTCGCCTCCGCAAAGGTCGTCGTCTGCTGAATGGCTTCTTGCATATGCGCAGCGCACGACGCGCTGCAGACTTTCCAAAGGTGGCGCGCTCGACGAGTCCCCTGGGCGAGCTGCGCTCCACGAAGCATACCCCGAAGGGCCGGAGCGTCAACCTGGCCGGATCAGCTACCCAGGCCGCCGAAGATCGCGAAGGGGTTGGGCGGGGTCTCCTCCCAGACGACCTCGCCGCCGAGCTCGACGCTGCCGTGGAGGCGCTGCGCGAGCGCGTCGGCGTCCTCCTTCGAGGCGGCGCCGACGATGAGGTAGTGGGAGCGGCGGATGGGCCGGTAGCCCTCCGACTCCAGCTGCCCGGCGAGCGAGCGGGCGTCGTCGCGGGACGCGCACTCGACGCGCACCTCCCACGGGGCGTAGCCGTGGTCGATCTCCTCCTCCTCCCACGTCTCGCCCTTCGGCTCGTCGTCCCAGCGTTCCTCGTCCTCGAGCCAGTGCTCGATGCGGCTCGCCTTCGCCTCGCCCCCGAGGCTGCGCAGTTGCGACTCGATCACGCTCTGCGCGCGCTCCGCTTCCGGACGCGACGACGCGTAGACGAAGATGTCGTCGCCGTCGCGGGAGACGGCAAGCCGGCGCTGCTCGAGCGCGCGCGCGAGCTCCCGTGCCTCCTCGTCGAGCTCCGCGCCGAGCCGGTCGAGCAGGCCGCCGGCGTGCGTCGCCTCGACCTCGATCCGGATGCGCCAGTCGTCGGCCACGGAGCGAGCCTAGTGCAGGGCGATGCGGTCGGGGGGCCAGTACGTGAGCAGCACCGGCCCGATGAGGTCGTGCCGCGGTACCGAGCCCCAGACGCGCGAGTCGCACGAATGGATGCGGTCGTCGCCCATGAAGAAGTAGTGGCCGGCCGGCACGTGCCACGTCCCCGAGTCGTGGTCGCGGAACGCAGGGTCGACGTACGTCTCGTGCAGCCGCTTGCCGCCGATCGAGATGACGCCGTTCCGCTCGGCGACCGTGTCGCCGGGGAGGCCGATCAGCCGCTTGACGAACGTCGAGCCGCCGTCACCCGCGCCGCACTTCGACGCGGCCGGCGGCGTCGTGAACACGACGATCTGGCCTCGCTTCGGGCTGCCGACGTCGTACGCGAGGCGGTTGACGAGGATGCGGTCGTTGAACGATGCCTCGCACCATGCACCGGGCTTGGCGCAGTGCAGCGTCGGCTCCATCGACGACGACGGGATGCGGTACGGCTTTGCGACTTCGGCCTCGAACACGAGCACGAGGACGAAGGCGACGCCGATGGTGACGGCCCAGTCAGCGAGCTTTCGCCAAGGCAGCTGCATCGGCCTCGAGTGTAGGCCGAGTGACGGCGCCGCCGAGGAAGAGCGGCCAGCCTGCGCCGAGGATGAGGCACGCGTCGACGTCGGCCGGGTCGGCGACGACGCCGTCGGCGAGCATGTGCCGCACCTCGTCGGCGACGGCGGCGAGCGCGTCGTCCCGGATCTGCTCGAGCGTCCGCCCGTCGCGGCCGGGAGGCGGCTCGAGCGGGAAGCGATCGGGCCACGACGCGTGCATCGTCTCGAGCACGTGCTGCGCGACCGCCGGGCCGACCATCTCGCGGAGCACGGACGGCGCCATCGGCATTCCGAGCGACAGGATCGCCTCGTCGACGTCGTCCATGTTGCTGCCCATCAGCGAGGTCGTCATCCGGGTGAGGAGCCGGTTGACGACGAAGCCGGGCGCGTCGCCGACGAGGACGCCGCGCTTCTTCAACTTCTTGACGACGTCCCACGCGGTCACGAGCTGCTCGTCCGTCGTGTGCGGCGTGCGCACGATCTCGACGAGCGGCATCACCGCGACCGGGTTGAAGAAGTGCAGCCCGACGTCGGCTCCCATCCCTTCGACCGAGAGCGACGACGTATTCGTCGCAAGGATCGCATCGGGCGCGACCGCGCGCACCTCGGCGAGCACGGCGCGCTTGACGTCCATCTCCTCGAACACGGCCTCGAGGACGAGATCGCAGCCCGCGAACAGATCCCAGTCCGTGCCGCCGTCCACGATCGAGCCGAGGAACGGCTTCACTTCGCCGCGGATCAACTCGAGCGCCGTGTCGACGCGCGACTGCTCGAGATCGCGCAGGATGACCGGCACCTCGAGTCGCTTGAGGAAGAGCGTCGCCAGTTGCGTGGCCATCAGGCCGGCGCCGACGATGCCGACCTTCTGCACCGCGCGCGGCTTCGCGTCCGGCAGGTTCGGCGGCCGCTTCGACCGGCGCTCGACGACGGTGAACGCATACGCGGCCGACTGCGCCTGCGGGCTCTTCAGCAGCTCCGCCATCGCGTCCTCTTCGGCCGCGTAACCCTCCTCGGTGGTCCATTCCCGTGCGCCTGCAATCAGGTCAAGCGCGACGTAGGGCGCGCGCGTCGCTCCGTGCACGGCGTCGTCGATGCGCGAACGGGCTTTTCGGACGACGGTCTCGAGCTCCGACCAGTCCGGCGGCGTTCGCTCAATCGAGAGCGACGATGCGAACGCGAGCGACTCGTCGAGGAACTCGACGGGATCGAGCAGGCGGTCGGCGATGCCCAGCTCGACCGCCTCCTCCGCCTTCAGCAGCCGGTTCTGGCGCAGCGGGTTGAGGACGATCACGCGCGCTGCCGCCTCCGGGCCGACGAGCTTCGGCAGCAGCTGCGTCCCGCCCCAGCCGGGGATG
>DASXLN010000134.1:0-3359 GCA_036496165.1 Gaiellaceae bacterium
TCCTCGAAGATGTCGCGGACGTCCTCCGCCTGGTCGATCGCGTTGAGGATCGAGTCGATCGTTCCGGCGCCCACCTCCTGGCCGCTCTCGACGAGCTCGACGAGCTCCTCGACGACCGCGCGCGCCTCTGACACCTTCGCGTCGTCGCCGTCGAGCGTCAGCCGGTTGCCGCGGAGGTTGATCGTGCAGCCGAGCCGGTCGCGCAGCGTGTCGAGCACGCCGTCGCCGATCCCGGCGAGCTCCGCCGCGACCTCGTTGGGCACCTCGAGAACGTCCTGCACACGTTCAGTGTAGGAGGACGGCCCCCTGGCGCGGCCCGAGCGTCACCGCCGCTGGATTTCCTACGCTAGGCGCATGGCCGAGACCTGGTTCGTCCGGAATCTCCGCGACGCGGAGTGGCGCCATGCCGAGGGGCGCGGCGCGGTGAGCGTCGTCCTCGACGACTTCGAAGGGCGGCGCAAGCCGCTCCAGTACGGGGTCAATCCGTTCGTGCTGATGCCCGGCGAGGCGATGTCGATGTACCACTGGGAGGGCGACCAGGAGGACTTCCTCGTCGTCTCCGGCGAGGCGATCCTGATCGTCGAGGGGGACGAGCGTCCGCTCCGCGCGTGGGACTTCGTCCATTGCCCGCCGCGGACGCGCCACGTGATCGTCGGCGCAGGGAAGGGCCCATGCGTCGTGATTGCTGTGGGTGCGCGCGCGCACGACGAGCTCGGCTTTCCTTCCGACGCGGCCGCAACGCGCCACGGCGCGAGCGTCGGCGAGGACACGATGGATCCCGGTGTCGCCTACGCGCGGGTGCCGCAACGCACGCCGACGGCGTACCGCGACGGCTGGCTCCCGGACGGCTAGGCGAGCTTCTCGCGGACGATCTGGCTGACGGCGGAGCCGTCGGCACGGCCGGCGATCTGCGGCATGACGTCGGCCATCACGCGCCCGAGGTCGGCGATGCTCGTCGCGCCGACTTCGGCGATCGCGTCGTCGACGATCTCCTCGATCTCGTCTTCGGACAGCGGCGCCGGCATGAACTCCTCGAGGACGGCGAGCTCGCGCTCTTCCGACGCGGCCTGCTCCTCGCGGCCGCCGGCGCGAAATGCCTCCGCCGCCTCCACCCGCCGCTTGCGCTCGCGCTGGAGGACCTGCAGCTCCTCGTCCTCCGACAGCGGCCGCTGCAGCTCCTTCTCGGAGTTCTTGAGCGAGTTGAGAATGAGGCGGAGAGCGTCGCGGCGCTCGGCGTCGCGGGCCTTCATGGCCTCGCGCAGCTCGCCTTCGATCGTCTCGATCCGACTCACGTCATCCTCCTGCCCAGGTTGCCACCGGCGAGCACGTGCCAGTGGAGATGAAACACCGTCTGGCCGGCTGCCGCACCGGCATTGACGACGACACGGTAGTCGCTCAGGCCCTCGGCTGCAGCGACTTCGGCGATGAAGTCGAGCATGCGCTTGTCCTCGTCGGCCGAGTACTCCGCGATCTCGTGGAAACTCGCGATGTGGTGCTCGGGAATGACGAGCAGGTGCACGGACGCCTGCGGGTTGATGTCGCGGATGGCGACGAAGCCTTCGGTGACGGCAACGTGCTCGCCCTCGCGGACCAGCGTGCAGAAGAGGCAGTCGTCAGGCAGCGAGGATCCCCTCCTCGGTGACGGCGGCGCCGCGGACGCGCAGGAGCGCGCCGATGGGGCCGTCGACGAGCCACGGCGAATAGTCGTCGCCGTAGCCGCGCCCCGGCCGGTCGACGAGGACGACGTCGTCCCGACCGAGCTTCGCCTGCCAGCGGGCACGGCACGCGTCGTCGGAGAGGGCGCGCAGCCGCTCGCTCCGATCGCGCTTCACCGCCGGCGGGACGGGATCGTCGTTTCCCGTCACGGTGCCGGGACGCGGCGAGTACGGGAAGACGTGCAACTTCGTCAGGCCTGCGTCGCGCGCGACGCGCACGGTGCTCTCGAACGCCCGCTCGTCCTCGGTCGGGAAGCCGACGATGACGTCGCTCGTGAGATTGAACTCGTCGCGGAGCGGTGCGAGGCGCCGGAGGAACGTCGACGCGGAATAGCGTCGAGCCATCGCGCGCAGGACTCGGTCGTCGCCGGACTGCAGCGGTACGTGCAGGTGGCGGCTCACGGTCGGCGTCTCACGGAGTGCTGCGACGAGATCCTCGTTCACGTGGTTGATCTCGATCGACGAGAGGCGGAGGCGCGCGAGCCCGGGGGTCGCCCCCGCCTCGCGCACGAGGAGCGGCAGGTCGTAGCCCGCGTCGCGGTCGCGGTAGCAGCCGAGATTGATCCCGGTGAGCACGACCTCGCGATGGCCCTGTGCGACGCGGCGCGCGATCTCGCCGAGCACCGCCACCGCGCGCCTGCTGCGCGACGCTCCGCGCACGAGCGGGATGACGCAGAAGTTGCACGAGAAGCTGCACCCGTCCTGCACCTTCACGAAGGCGCGGACCCGGTCGAGACGCGACTCGGCCTGGAGGCACCCGATCGCTCCGACGTCGCCGGCGACGAATGCCGGTGTGTCCTCGCTCCGCCGCGCGACGACGACGACGTTCTCGGGCAGTCCTGCGAACGCCGCTCCTGCGAGATTGGCGGCGCAGCCGGTGACGTAGACGCGGCGATGCGTGCGTGCCGCGCGGGCGGCAGCCTTGCGCGACTTCGCAACCGCCTCGTTGGTGACGCAGCAGGTGTTGACGACCGCGATCTCCGGCGCATCGGATTCGACGTGGCCGCCGGCGAGCAGCGCCTCGCGGACGTCGTGCGCGTCGACGTGCGAGACCTTGCAGCCGAGGAACTGGACCGAGAAGGTGGTCACGGCCGGAATTCGAGCAGGTCCGCGGCCCAGCCGTCGCGCTCGCGGCGGTCGACACGGTGCCACCCGGCAACGCGAGGCTCGTCCCGTACGAGGTAGCCGGACGTGATCGCACGCCCCACGGGCAGCTTCGGCAGCAGCCCCTCGACGACGTCGAGCGCGATGTTCATCACCGCGAGGTCGGCCGGACGCAGCTCGTCGAGGACGTCGACGGCCACGCCGTTGACCTTCGCGTTCGTCGCGGTCGCCTCCATCGCGTCCTCGTCGAGGTCGAATGCCCCGACGGGAGCGAAGCCGAGCTTCGCCGCCGCGATCGAGAGGACGCCCGACCCGGAGCCGACGTCGAGCAAGCTCGACGGCTCCACCTCCTGCAGGAGCTCGAGGCACAGGCGCGTGGTCGCGTGCGCGCCGGTGCCGAACGCGCGGCCGGGATCGACGATCACGGTAGTCGTGTCCGGCGGCGCGTCCTCCCACGGCGGGCCGACCCACAAGGCTCCGATCCGGACGCCGTGGTGGAACTCGCGCCACGCGTCCTCCCAGCCGTCGCGCACGTCCTCC
>DASXLN010000135.1:0-4186 GCA_036496165.1 Gaiellaceae bacterium
ATTCTTGCGGGGGAACCGGGAGGTTCCCCCGCAGAACAATCAAAGAAGGGGGCCCGCGGGGGAAACATGGTTTCCACCGCGAACGCGAGCCGAAGGCGAGCGTTCACTCGACCCATTCAACCTCAATGCCCGCATGCGCCCGCTCGAGCAGCTCGCGCACCGCCTGGCGACCCTCGTCGCCGAAGTCCAGCGTCAGGTCGTTCACGTACATCTCGATGAAGCGGTCGCCGCGCACGCCGTCGAGACCGCGGCCGAAGCCGAGCGCGTACTCGAGCGCGGCCTCGCGGTTCGCGAGTGCGGCGTCGATCGACGCGCGCAGGATCGCCGACACGTCCCGCATCGCGTCGGCGCCGAGATCGCGGCGGACGGTGTTCACACCGAGTGGCAGCGGCAATCCCGTCTCGAGCAGCCACCACTCGCCGAGATCGAGGCACTTCTCGACGCCGGCGTCCCCGTACGTGAGCTGTCCCTCGTGGATGATCAATCCGACGCGCGCGCGGCCCGACGCGACCTCGTCGAGGATCTCGTCGAACGGCATGACGCGGCAGGCAAACTCGCCGCCGAGCGCGAGCTGGAGCACGAGGAACGCCGTCGTCAGCTTTCCCGGCACGACGATCTCCTCGTCGCGAAGCTCGTCGAGCGAGAGCTTCTCCCGTGCGACGACGATCGGGCCGTAGCCCGATCCCATGCTCGCGCCGTGCGTCAACAGCGCGTAGCGGTCGTGCACGAGCGGGTAGGTCGCCGCCGACATCGCGGTCACCTCGAGCCGACCTTCCAGCGACCACTCGTTCAGCGACTGGATGTCGGCGGTGACCGGCTCGAACTCGTAGCCGCGCGTGTCCACGGTCCCGGACCCGATACCCCAGTACATGAAGGCGTCGTCCGGATCGGCGCTGAATCCCACTCGCACCAGCATCGGTGCGAACTATCGACGATGCGCTACGTCGTGCGCCCGAAGAACCACGCCTCGAGCGGCTTCAGCAGCTCCTCGCGCGTGAACGGACGGAGATGCTCCGGGCGGCCGTCGGCCTCCGACACGGTGAGGTCGTCCTCGAGCGCGGCGTTCGCGCACTCGAGCGCGTCCTCGAGCTCGTAGCCCTCGAAGATGTAGTCGTCGCGCCGCGGCGTGTGGTCGTTGCGATGGTGCGCGTTCACCGCGCGCCCGACCGCCCAGATGGCGCCGGCCTTCCGCTCGATCCAGATGACGACGCGCTCCTCGTTTCCGGCGTCGTCGACCCCATGGAGCTCCCGCTCCGCGAACCTGCCGCGGTCGGTCGAGACCCGCACAACACGACTATACAATCGCTCGCGTGCTGAAGCTGCGCAGTTTCCTGCAGAACCCCTTCTCGTTCCTGTTCGCCCGGTCGCGGACGGAGGAGGCGGTCGTCGCCTACCTCTTGCGGGAGCACGGCGCCGGGCGCCGCGTGGACGAGATCCTCGAGGATCCGTACGTGCAGAACCGGCTCTCGCCGGAGCAGCAGAAGCGCATGCTCACGCGGCCGGACGTCCTGCACGCGCTGGGCGAGCAGCACTGACGACGGCCGCCGCTGCGGCGACGTCCCACGCTGCAAGCCCGTTCGACTTGAAGACGACGATGTCGTCGTCCGACTGCCTCCCGGCGATCTCGCCGGCGACGACCTCCTGGAGCTCCTGCACCTCGAGCCAGCCGAGCACGCCCGCCGCGACGGGCTCGATCAGGTCGGCCGACTCGAGCCGCGCATCCTCGACCGAGTCGCAGCAGACGAAGCTCGCGCGCTGGAGCACGGCGTTGTCGAGCTCGCGCCTGCGCCCGTCGTTCGCGCCGACCGCGCACACGAGCGCCCCCGGCGTGAGCCACTCGCCGCGCAGCACGGGATCGGGTGAGCTCGTCACCGTGACGACGACGTCGCACGCGGCGGAATCCTGCGCGCTCGCCCCAGGCTCGGCGCCGTGCGCATCGCAGAACGCGCTCAACCTCTCCTCCGTTCGGCAGTAGGCGACGACGCGGTCGATCGTCGGGACGGCGGCGCGAATGCATGCAACCTGCGTCTCGGCCTGCCAGCCGCAGCCGATGACGCCGAGGCTCGAGGCGCTGCCCTTCGCCAGGTGCTTCGCCGCGACCGCGCTCGCAGCGCCCGTTCGCAGCTGGCCGAGCTTGTCCGCGTCGACGACGGCGACGAGCTCCGGCGCGTCGGCGCGGAAGAGGAGCACGACGAAGCGCGCGCCCTCGCGGAAGCCGGCGTAGACCTTGGCGCCGGCGTAGCCGAGCTCGAGGTCGGACGCCGCCATGACGGCGAGCGCACCGCGCTCGAGCGGCAACCGATAGCGCGGCCTGTTCGTCACCGAGCCGCGCGCCATCCGCTTGAAGCACTCTTCGATCGCGTCGACTGCTGCCGCCGGCGTCAGCAGCCGCGCGACGTCGTCCTCGCTCAACTGCAGCGTCACGCGTCGGACTTCTTGATGAAGCTGATCGTGCCGCTCGTTTCCATCACCGCCCAGGCTACGTCGTCGAGCGTGCCGATGCCCTCTCGGCGCGCCGCCTCCGCGAGGTCGTCGATCGTCAGCCGTTCACGCCGCATGTTGCGGAGGATCGGCTCACCGTCCTGGAGGACGACGACCGGCTCGCCGTCGAGAATCGGGCGCAGCCGCGGGATGCGGAAGTTCAGCCACGACGTCGCGATCTGCAGGATCGCGATCGTCCCGACGGCGAGCAGTGCTCCCGTGAGCGAATAGTCGTCCTGCGTCAGCCCCTGTTGCACGGCGTCGCCGAGGATGATGAGGAGAATCAGGTCGAACGGCTCGAGCGACGACAGCTCCCGCTTGCCCATGACGCGGACGAGCACGAACAGGAAGACGAAGACGACGATTCCGCGGAGGACGATGTCCATCTAGGGAAACACCGTCACGGTGCGGTCGATGTGCACGAGCTGCTTCCCGCCGTCGTACAGGGTCACGTCGGCGTTGTGGGAGCCGACGTTCGTCGGGTTGACCTGGAAGCCCATGAAGAGGACGTACTTCCGGCCGGCCGGGATGTGCCCGAGGGTGAAGAGCATGTCGCCGTTCCTGCTCGCCTGGCCGAGCGGCGACGGCTCGATCGTGTTGATCTGCAGGCCGTCGGCCCAGCCCGGCGAGAGCTCGAGGACGGCGTTCTTCACGTCCCGGCGCGCGGTGATCGTGAATCGCACGGTGTAGAGAAGGCCGCCCCGGAGGTGCGCGGGCGCGGAGAGCTCGAGCGAGGCCGATCCGCCGCCGGCGCGGACCACGTCCTGCGCCTGGCCGAACTCGTTCGCGAGGCCGGCCACGAGGAAGGCGAGGAGCGCGAGCGTCAGCCCGCGCCGCCACCAGATCTGACCGCGCCGCCCCTCGAGGTCGCGGTGCCGGCGCAGGTCGATCTTCTCCGGGACGTCGGCCATGAGCCGCGATTCCCGCATCCGCCACGTTTGATGCCAGATCGGGCGACGAGAACGAGATTCAGGCGGTCGCGGCGATCGTGATGCCGCCGCGCGCCTTCTGCGTGAGCGTCACGGTCACCGCCGCCGGCTCGAGCTCGAGCGCGGAGGCGACGTCGTTCCTGATCTGCACCGCGAGCGCCTCGGCGAACGCGCCCTCGTTCCGAAAGCGAGCGAGATAGAGCTTGAGGGACTTCGACTCGAGGCAGAGCGATTTCGGCCGGTACGCGATTCGGGCGACGTAGAAGTCCGGCTGCCCCGTGATCGGGCAGACGGCGGTGAGCTCGTCGCTCGTCATCTCGACTGCGGTCACGCCCGGATTCGGGAACGACTCGAGGCCCGCGTAGTGCTCGCTGCCCGCGTGTCCGAGCGCGACGAACTCCATGCGCGACACTCTACGCGTGCAGCGCGTCTATCTGGCCGGGCCGCCGTTCGCGGACGACTATCGCCGGCGCGCGTCGGAGCTCGTGCGCGCGAAGGGCTGGGAACCGGTCGACCCGATGCGCCGCGACTTCCGCGGGCGCACCGAGGGCAACGAGCGCGAGATCGTCGAGAGCGACCTCGCGGACATCGACGGCTGCGACGCCGTTCTCGCGGCGTTCACCGAGCCGGACGAAGGGACGGCGATGGAGGCGTGGTACGCGCACTCGATTGGGAAGCCGGTCATCGCGTGGACCGACCGCGCCTGGGCGCATCCGTGGACGGTCTACGTGTCGCGCAGCGTGCACGAGCGTCTCGAAGACGCTGTCGACGCGCTG
>DASXLN010000136.1:0-7378 GCA_036496165.1 Gaiellaceae bacterium
GACCTTGCCGCGCGCGCACCAGGTCGCGCGATCGTCGCGGGTCGTCTCATCGAGCGCGAACGCGCAGGCCGTGCCGGGGTGCGCGACAGCTGGCGCAAAGCGTGGAAGCAACTCCAGCGCACGGCGAGCTGAACGTCGTCCGCGCCGCGGGCGGCCTCGTCGTCCGCGGCGGCGACGTGCTCCTCGTCCACAGACCACGCTACGACGACTGGACGTTCCCGAAAGGGAAGGCCGAGGACGACGAGTCGGACGAGGACTGCGCGCTCCGCGAGGTGCACGAGGAGACCGGCCTCCGCTGCGAGCTCGAGGACGAGCTCGCGACCACGCACTACGTCGACGCAAAAGGACGCCCGAAGCGCGTGCGCTACTGGCGCATGCATCCGATCACGGACGACGGCTTCACCCCGAACGAGGAAGTCGACGAACTGCGCTGGCTCAATGCGGCCGACGCCGCCGAGCTGCTGACGTACGAGCGGGATCGAATCCTGCTCTAAACCGTCGCCCACGCAGGCCTTCCAGGGCGGAGCTAACGCGAAGCGTTAGCGACGACCGAACGAGCGCGCGGGGATGGCGAAGCCACCACCGCGCGCGCAGACGGGCCGTCCGCCAAGAGCCCTAAGAGCTCGCGGGCTTTGCCCGCGAGCGCTCCCGCGAAGCGGGAACCTCAAAGCGAGAAAGTGCGAAGCACTTTCGAGCTCGCTACGCCGCGAGCTCGGCGACGGTCGCGAGCACCGCGCCCTCGCGGATGCCGCCGTCGCAAACGTGCAGCGGCACGCCGAGCTTCTCCTGCACCTCGGCGAGAAGCACGAGGCCGGCGGGGAGGATCTTCGCGCGCGTGCGGTGGACGCCGTAGCGGCGGGAGATCGTCTGCTCGCCCTTCGTCTGCACGATCCGCATCGCCTCGGCGAGCTCGGCGCCGCCGAGCCACGGACCGACGAGGCGTCGCGCCGCGCGTGCGCTTCCCCCAACCGCGAGCGCCGCCTGGACCAGCGGCGGCTCGACTCCTGCGAATGCCCTCGACGCCTCGGCGAGCGCGGCCTCGATGCCCTCGACGCGCTCCGTCAGCCGCACCGATCCGAGATCGACGGACTGCACCCAGCGCGGCTCGGACTTCGGGTCGCCGACGACGACCTCCGTCGACGCGCCGCCGACGTCGCACACGGCGATCGCGCGCGGCAACGGGACGTCGGCGGTCGCGACCGCGCCGGCGTAGGCGAGCCGTCCCTCCTCCTCCGTCGAGAGGATCCGGACCGCGTGCGAGGCGGACTTCGTCAGTGCTTCGACGAGCTCGTCCGCGTTCGCGCTCTGCCGCCCCGGGGCGGTGACGAAGACGTCGAGGCGCTCCGCACCGCCGCTGCGCGCGAGTGCGCACAGCTTGCCGACCGCCTTCGCAGCGGCGGCGACGCTGACGTCGGAGACGACGCCCGTGCGCTCGATCTCGGCGCCGAGCGCGAGTCGGACCCGCTCCTTCTCGAGGGGGACGATGGTCCCGCCCTCGACCTGCGCGAGCAGCAGCCGAGTGGTGTTCGACCCGACGTCGATGACCCCGATCCGCATGTCCACCCATCCTAGGTCCCCCGCCGGTTGGCGGCTGAACATGACGGTGACGAGGCGGTGACGAAGTCGTGAAAACGTCGCGACTACCGCGCCGCGCGCGCCAACGAGACGCGCCGCCGGGCGCGCCGCATCATGGTTGCCTGCGCCGAGCGGACCCGCTCGTCCTTCTTCGCCCGGATCCGCTCCCACTGCCCGTCGGGCTTGAGCTCCCAGGACGACGTGTTGTCGGAGAGCAACGTGTCGAGCGTCGCCGCGAGCTCGCTCTGGACGGCGAGATCCTCCACCGGCGTCACCACCTCGACACGATGGTCGAGGTTGCGCGGCATCATGTCGGCGCTGCCGAGGTAGTACGCGGTTCGGTCGCCGGCCTCGAAGAAGAACAGCCGGCTGTGCTCGAGGAAGCGGCCGAGGACGCTGCGCACGCGGATGTTCTCGCTCAGCCCCGGGACGCCCGGGCGCAGGGCGCACATGCCGCGGACGATCAGCTCGATGCGTGCACCCGCCTCGGATGCCGCATACAGCTCGTCGATGATCTCGGTGTGCGTCAGGCCGTTCACCTTGATACGGATGCGCGCCTTCTTCCCCTCGCGGGCCGCAGCGGCGACGCCGCGGATCTCGTCGATCAGGCGCTGGCGGAGCGTGAACGGCGCGACGAGCAGCTTTCGGAAGTGCGCCGGACGGCCGAAGCCGGTCACGTAGTTGAAGAGGTCGGCGACGTCGGCCGCGATGTCCTCGTCGGCGGTGAAGAGCCCGAAGTCCTCGTACCCACGCGCGGTGACGCTGTTGTAGTTGCCGGTCCCGATGTGGACGTAGCGGCGTAGCGTGCCGCCTTCGCGGCGGACGACGAGCGTCATCTTCGCGTGGATCTTCAGCGACGGGAACCCATATGCGACATGCACGCCCGCCTGCTCCATCGCGCGTGACCATTCGATGTTGCGACGTTCGTCGCCGCGCGCCTTGATCTCGACGAGGCAGACAGCCTGCTTGCCGTTCTCCACCGCCTCGATCAGCGCCGGCACGAGCGGCGACTCGTCGCTCGTGCGATAGACGGTCGACTTCAACGCGATCACGTCCGGGTCCTTTGCGCACTCGTTCGCGAACGACTCGAAGCTCGCGGCGAACGAGTCGTACGGGTGGTGGACGATGACGTCGCCCGCGCGGATGACCGCGAACTGCTCGTCCGCGGGCACGTTCGCGAGCGGCGGACGCGCGACCGGGACCCACGGGTCGAGCTTGAGGTCGGGACGGTCGAGCTTCGTCAACTCGCTCGCATCCTCGAGGTCGATCATCCCCGTCACCGGATAGACGAGCTCGTCGGCGACGCGCAGCCCCTGCTGCAGCCGCTCGCGCAGCGCGCGCGACATCGTGCTCGACACCTCGAGGCGCGTCACCTCGCCGAAGCGGCGGCGGCGGAGCTCGACCTCGACCGCCTCGAGCAGGTCGTCCGCCTCGTCCGACACTTCGAGGTCGGCGTCGCGCGTGACACGGAAGACGGAGCTCTCGACGATCTCCATCCCCGGGAAGAGCGACGGGAGGAAATGCATCAACACTTGCTCGAGCGGGACGAAGCGTCCGCTCTCGCCGATCGGAAGGAAGCGCGGCAGGCCCTCGGGCACCTTGACGCGCGCGAAGCGCTCCTCGCTCGACTCCGGGTCGCGCACGAACACCGCGAGACTCACCGACAGCGCCGAGATGTACGGGAACGGCTGACCAGGCCCGACCGCGAGCGGCGTCAGGACGGGATAGATCTCCTCCTCGTAGAGATGCTCGAGCTGGCGCATCTCTGCATGCCCGAGGTCCTCGACGCCGGAGACGACGATGCCCTCCGCTGCGAGGCTGGGACAGAGCTCGTGCGACCAGATCCGCGCCTGCTCGTCGTACAGCTCGAGCACGCGTGCGCGCGCCTCGACGATCGTCTGTTGCGGCGTGCGGCCGTCGGGCGAGCGAACGGCGATGCCGGCGGCCGCCTGGCCGGTGAGCCCGGCGATTCGAGTCATGAAGAACTCGTCCAGCATCGTCGAGAAGATCGAGCAGAAGCGAACGCGCTCCAGCAGCGGCTGGCTCGCATCGGCCGCGATGTCGAGCACGCGGGCGTCGTAGTCGAGGAACGACAGCTCGCGGTTGATCAGCCGGTCAGCGACCGCGAACGTGCGCTTCTTCGTCCGTACCGCAGCCATCGCGGGGAACCACGATACCCCCTCCTACGAGACTGCGAAGTAAATCGCTGCCGCGGTGCCCGCAGCTGCGCAGTAGATCGCGAACGGGAGCAGCGTCTGCGTCTCGAAGTACCGCATGAGGAAGCGCACGGCGAGATACGCCGTGACAGCGGCGCAGAGCGCGCCGACGAGCGCGGGGCCGCGGACACCGTTGCCCTGCTTGCCGGCGAGGTCCGGCAGCTTGAGCACTGCTGCCGCACCGATGATCGGCGTCGCCAGGAGGAATGCGAACCGTGCCGCATCCTTGTGCGAGAGCCCGACGAGCAGGCCGCCTCCCATCGACGCACCGGAACGCGAGAAGCCCGGAACGAGCGCGATCGCCTGGGCCGCACCGACCAAGACGCTGTCGCGCCAGCTGACCGTGCGGGCGATGCGCGTGTCGTCGTCCTCCTCGACTGCCGGCGCTCGCCGCCGCAGGAGCTCGGCGCCGTACAGAAGCAATCCGTTGCACGCGAGGAAGATCGCGGCGTACTGCGGCGATCCGAAGAGGCTGCGCAGCTTGTCCTGCAGCGTGATGCCGAGGATCCCCGCCGGAATCGTCCCGACGACGAGCAGCCAGCCGAGCTTCGCGTCGGCGTCGCCCGGCGCGATCTCGCGGTCGCGCAGCGAACGGCCGAGGCCCTTGAGGATGCGCACCCAGTCGCGCCAGAAGAAGCCGAGCAGGACGATCGCCGTCGCGAGGTGCGTCGCGACGAGGAACGTGAGGAAGTACGGGTCCTTCTGGTGGATGTTCCAGCCGACGAGCTTCGGGAGGATGACGCTGTGCCCGAGGCTCGAGACGGGGAAGAGCTCGGAGACGCCCTGGAGCAGGCCGAGCATCGCTCCCTGGAAATAGGAGATCGGCACTACGCCGCTGGGCGGGACTTCTTCGGGCCCGTGTTGAACCAGGCGAACGCGAAGCATGCGAGGCCGACGAGGAACGCGGCGATGCCGTGCTTCGTGTGGTGGTGGCTCGACCCCGCCTGGTGGCCCGGGAAGAACGACGGCAGCGACCTTGCCGGCTCGGCCCAGTAGACGATCGCGACGGCGATGAGGACGATCCCCACGACGATCGCGAGAGCGACGAGAAGGCGACGGTTCACGGGGAGGATCTTAGGGCTGAACCGGGTGAGACGCGTCAGTGAACTCGCGAAACTCGGCGGTCAGCAGGTACGCGGTCTGCTCGCCGATGTCGACGGCCCGGTCGCCGATCCGCTCGATCGTGCGGGCGACGACCACCATCCGGAGGCCCCACTCACGGAGGGACGGCTCCGCCATGACGTCCACGAGCCGCTCGACGAAGCGCCGATTGGCCCGGTCGATGAGCTCGTCGAGGTCGACGAGGCTCTCGGCCCCGGAGAGATCGCGCTTCGAGAACGAGTCGAGCGCGACATTGAGCATCTCCTCCGCCCGGTCGCCCATCTCGATGAGCACGCCGACGAGCGCCGGATCGGGGTCGGCCTCGGCGACCATCTTCGAGAGCTTCGCGATCGTCACGGACCCGTCGCCGCTCCGCTCGAGCAAGAGGTTGATGTGGAGGATCGCCAGCAGCAGTCGAAGGTCGCGCGCGACCGGCGTCTGCAGCGCGAGGAGCGCCTGGATGGCCCCCTCGATGCCGAGGAAGAGCTGGTCGATCTCGTCGTCGAAGGCAATGACCTCGTCAGCGAGCTCGATATCGCGCTCCTGGAGGGCCCGAATGGCGCCGCGGACTGCCGAGAGCACGCGTTGCCCCTCCTCCTGAAGCTGCGCTTCTATGCGGTCCAGAGCCTCGTCGATCGCCATCGCGACACCGTACACGTGATACGTGGACGCTTTTTAGCCTACGACACCACTCCGTAACCATCCTGCAACAGGCCGGTAGCCCACCCTTCTCCGGCCGGGTCGTACGTTGGCCCCGAACCCAAGGAGGAGGATTGTCAATGCCGAAACTCGGCACTTCGATTCGCATCACCAGCGCCTTTGCGGCAGCCGCGCTTCTCGCGGTCGTCGTCGCCGGGGCGGCAAGCGCCAAGACCCACCGGCAGACCGCGACCATCTCGGGCGCCGGCAGCACGTTCGTCTCCCCGCTCGTGGCTCAGTGGATCTCACCGATCGGCTCGGCCTACGGCATCGAGCTCCAGTACAGCGCCATCGGCTCCGGCGGCGGCGTCGCCGCGATCACCTCCCGCACCGTCGACTTCGGCGCCAGCGACGCGCCGCTCACTCCGGATCAGTTCTCCGCCTGCAACGGCTGTGAGCAGATCCCGTGGGCGCTCGGTGGCACCTCGATCATGTACAACCTTCCCGGCGTCAAGAACCTCCTGCACATCGACGGCCCGACGCTCGCGAAGATCTTCATGGGCCAGATCACGAAGTGGGACGATCCGGCCATCGCGAGCCTCAACAAGGGCGTCTCGCTCCCGAGCACGGCGATCACGATCGCCCACCGCTCAGACAACTCGGGCACGACGTTCAACCTCACCGACTATCTGTCGGCGGTCAGCCCGGCGTGGTCGTCGCAGCTCGGCAAGGGCGTCGCGGTCAATTGGCCCGTCGGCGTCGGTGCCAAGGGCAGCTCAGGCGTCGCCGGCGTCGTCGCGTCGACTCCGGGAGCGATCGGCTACGCCGACGTCGCGTTCGCGCTCCAGAACCACCTGAAGTACTTCTCGGTGAAGAACAACTCCGGCAAGTTCACGACGCCGGGCGCGCGCGGGATCCTTGCGGCCGCCTCGAGCGACCAGAAGCCGGCGGCCGACAACTCGCTGTCGATCGTGAACCCGCCGAAGAAGTTCGCCAACGCGTACCCGATCTCGACGTTCACGTACGTCATCGTGCCGCTGCAGTCGGCGAAGGCGACGGATCTGAAGCACTTCCTCTTCTGGGCGGTGACGAAGGGTCAGACCGGCCAGTACACGGCCAAGCTCCGCTTCGTCCCGCTCCCGAAGTCGGTGCTCGTCGTCGCCGAGAAGGCGATCTCCAAGATCCACAGCTAGGAACCGCGTGTCGGCAGCAGACGTCTCCGCAGCATCGACCCGCCGCCCCTTCTCGGGGCGGCGGGTCCGCTTCGGCGACGTTTTCCTCCAGCTCGTCGCAGGCGCGGCGGCGCTGGGGGCGACCGTCCTCGTCGGCCTCATCGTCTGGAAGCTCATCGACGGCTCGCGGCCGTCGCTCTCGAAGTACGGCTTCGGCTTCGTGACGCGCGTCGCGTGGAACCCAGTCATCGGGCATGAGATCTACGGCGCCGGCAGCTTCATCTTCGGCACCGTCATCACGTCGGCCTTCGCGCTTCTCGTCGCCACGCCGCTCGCGATCGGGGTCGCGCTCTTCCTCACCGAGCTCGCGCCGCGCGCCATCCAGGCGCCGGTGACGGCGCTCGTCGAGACGCTCGCCGCGGTGCCGAGCGTCCTCCTCGGCCTGTGGGGCATCCTCGTGCTCGGGCCGGCGCTGCGCACGCACATCGAGCCGTGGCTGCATTCGGCGCTCGGCTGGATCCCGCTCTTCGGGCCGCCCTCGGCGGCCGGGGCGAGCATCTTCACCGCGATCATCGTGCTCGCGATCATGATCCTGCCGATCGTCTCGAGCATCAGCCGTGAGCTCTTCCTCGGCGTCCCGCACGAGCTGAAGGAAGGCGCGCTCGGGCTCGGGGC
>DASXLN010000137.1:0-4691 GCA_036496165.1 Gaiellaceae bacterium
ACGACCGTGCCCGGCGGCAGCGCGTCGACGGCCTCGCGCCATCGTTCGGCGACGAGCTCGAGCTCGCCGTAGCGGTCGAGCTGGTCTCGGAAGAGGTTCCCGAGGAGGAGGGCGCGTGGACGGACCCGCCGCGCGATCTCGAGCAAGACGCCCTCGTCGACCTCGAGCAGGCCGAGCTGCGCGTCGCCGGCGGCGAGGAGCGTCGAGGCGACGCCGGAGAGGAGGTTGGCACCGGAGCGGTTGTGCGCGAGCCGGAAGCGGGGGTGGAGGATCTCCGCCGCCATCGCGGCCGTCGTCGTCTTGCCGTTTGTCGCCGAGATCGCGACCGTTCCTTCGGGCAGCCTCGCAGCGAGCCGGTCGACGGCGCCCGGGTCGAGGACGGAGAGGAGCTTGCCCGGGACGGTCGTGCCGCCGCCGGCCCCGACGAGCCGGGACAGCGCCGCGACTCCGCGGGCGGCGGCGACCTCGACTCCGAGCGGCACGTGCATCCGGCGGAAAATAGCCGTGCGCGGGTTCACTTGCGGATTCTCCAACCTGATCTACCATTCTTGGCGTGCCCCGGAAACCCCGTTTCCGCGCGGTGGAGCAGATCGACCCGCGCCGGCTCGCCGAGTTCCAGGCGGGCATTCGCAAGCGGTACACCGACGACCAGATCGTCGCCGAGCTCAAGGCATGCGCGGAGCGGCTGGGCAAGTCGCCGACGATGCGTGAGTTCGCGGCCGACGAGCGGACGACGGTGCATCCGCAGACGGTGATCGAGCACTTCGGCTCGTGGAACGCGGCCAAGCGCTCGGCCGGGCTCGTGCCGAGGCGCTTCGCAACGCGCGCGGAGCTTCTCGGGCTGCTGCGCGAGCTCGGCGACGAGCTCGGCCGTCCGCCGACTGCGCGCGACATCGACGAGCACAAGGGAAAGCTTCCCTCGAAGTCGCTCTACTGGCACACGTTCGGCTCGCTGACGAATGCCCTCCGCGAAGCCGGCTTCGACATCCCGGTGGGTGAGGAGCGGCTCGAGCGCGCCGTCGAGCAGGGCGCCGCGATGGCGAGGACGCTCGGCCGGCTGCCGAAGTTCGCTGACTGGGCCGAGGCGCGCAAGGCCGAGGACTCGCTCATGACCGAATGGCAGGTCTACCGCTTGCTCGACGCCCGGCGGGGAGCGTGGTCGACGTTCCAGTTCCTCGTCCGCGAGCTGCTCGAGGCTGGCGGCGTCACGGTCGCGCCCGACGGGACGCTCAAGAAGAAAACGCGCTAGGCGGCAGCGAGCGCGGCGAGGCGCTCGAGGCACGAGACGCCCTCGCCCGGCGCGCGCACGGCCGGAAGCGGCTTGCCCGGCTCCCGGTACCGCGGATCGGGGCGGAAGTGCTCGTTGCGAACGACCTTGGCGCCGTGCATGGCGAGGAACGTGCCGTCCTCGAGCTCCCGCTTCTTCAGGCGGACGCCGGCGTACTCCTCGACCACCTCGAGCGCGGTGCGCGTCGAGGCGAAGAACAGCTCGGTCTTGCCGGCGCCGAGCCAGAGGGGCCGGCCGATGCCGCGCGCTGCGAAGACGGTGCCGGGCTCACGCTCGTCGAGCCACGCAGTCGCCATCGATCCGAGCAGCGCCTCGAGGGCGGCCGGCTCGTTCCGGGAGTGGGCGGCGAGCGCGAAGATCGCCTCCGAGTCGACCGTCATCCGCGGCTCGGCGCGGGCGCAGTCGAAGCAGGCCAGAAGCTCGTCGTCGTTGACGATGATCCCGTTGTGGATCCCGACCACCGGGCCGTGCCGGACCGGATGGTTGTTCGCCGAGATCGAGGGGTGGCCCTTCGTGTAGTCGCGGACGTGGACGAGGAGCTCGGTCGCGGCCGGGGGCACCTCGATCCGGTCGAGGAGCTGGCTTGCGGGCGTCCGCTGCTTCGTCACGACGGGGTAGGGACTGCCCGGACTGCGGTGGGCATAGCCCACTGCATCGGCGCCGCGTTCGGCGATCCCGGCCAGGAGCGCCTGCGCCGCGAGCGTCCGATCGACGCTACTCCGGGACGAGAGGCTGTATCCGGCGATTCCGCACACTGGCTAGGTCATCGACAACCGTAGCGGAGAGTTCGGCGCATCAGTCCTCAAGCCTGCTTGAGATTGAGCCGATATTGGGCCTCGTGGAGCCGCTCCTGGCCCAGGGCGACGACGTCGAGACTGCGGAAGAACCTGCCAGTCAGCTCGACGACCCGCTGAAGCTGTACATCCGTTCGATCGGCGACGGCCGGCTGCTGACGCGCGAGGAAGAGCGCGAGCTGGCCCGCCGCAAGGATGCCGGCGACGAGGCGGCGAAGAAGCGGCTGATCGAGGCGAACCTCCGCCTCGTCATGTCGATCACGCGCAGCTACACGCGCGCCGGCGTCCCGCTCCTCGACCTCATCCAGGAGGGCAACCTCGGCCTCATCCGCGCGGTGGAGAAGTTCGACTACCGGCTCGGGTACAAGCTTTCGACGTACGCCACCTGGTGGATCAAGCAGGCGGTGAGCCGCGCGCTCTCCGACCAGGGACGGACGATCCGGCTCCCGACGCACGTCGCGGAGCGCGTCCGCCGGCTCCTCCGCGCTCGGCGGCACCTCGCGCAGAAGCTCAGCCGGGAGCCGACGCCGGCCGAGCTCGCGAAAGAGACAGGCGAGACCGAGGAGAAGGTCGTCGACCTGCTCGGCCTCGTCGACGACCCAGTTTCGCTCGACTCGCCCATCGGTGACGGCGAGAGCGCCTTCGCCGACCTCATCGAGGACGAGCGGTCGGCGCAGCCCGACGAGCGCACGGCGATCGAGCATCGCCACGGCGAGCTCGCGCGGGCGATCGACCAGCTGGCACCTCGCATGCAGCGCGTGCTCGTCCTCCGCTTCGGCCTCGACGGCGAAGGCACGCGAACGCTCGAGGACATCGGCTCCGAGCTCGGCGTCACCCGCGAGCGCGTGCGCCAGCTCGAGTCGCGCGCACTGCGCGAGCTGCGCAACCGCGCGCCCGGCCTCGAGCTCTACCTCTCGGCGTAGCTGACCCGGTACGCCGTGAACGCGAGTGCATACAGCATCGCGACCACGACGAGCAGGAACCGGTAGCCGGTCACGAGCGAGAGGTACTCGAGGAGTCCGCCGACGATGGCGCCGAGCAGGTTCGTCGCGAACGCGGTTGCGGACGATCCGACGGCGGCGAAGCGTTTTGCGAACACGAGGTTGGCGACGTAGATCGGCGCGAAGGCGAGTGCGACTGCGGCGAAGAAGCGCGGAACCGGTGAGAGCGAGAGCAGCGACTCCTGCGGCACCGCCCAGGCGACGGCGAGCGCGGCCAGCAGTGCGAGATACAAGACAGGCATGCGCGGCAGGCACACGCGTCGCGCCGTCTCGACCGCGAGCCAGACCGCGATCAGCACGCCGGCGAAGACGAGGGAGTTCACGAACCACGTCGTGCCGAAGAGCAGCGCGAACTGCACGACGTTCTTCGTCTCGAGGAGCAGGAACGCCGCGCCCATGCAGGCGAGGTCGACGTAGCTGCGCATCCGCCCGAACACGCGGAACGAGTCGCCGGCCGCGACGCCGATCAGGAGCACGGAGGCGCCGAGCATGAGCAACAGCGCGTGCCAGTAGAACGGCGGAATCGACCGGTGCTGGAGGTAGGGGAATGGATAGTCGTCCGTCGGCTCCGAGACCTTCACCGGCTGCCACGACGTCTTGCAGTCGACCGTGGCGCCCGCGCCCGCAGTCAGTACCGCCTGGCGACGGCTCGCGAGCGAGTCGCCGAGCTCCACGCACGGCGCGTGGCCGAAGACGTCGTCGAGCGTTCCCGCATAGCGGTTGAGGAGGAACGGCTCGTAGTAGTTGTACATCGCGAACGTCCCGCCCGGATTGAGGTGGCGCTTCACCGTCTCCATCGACTGCTTCGTGAAGAGGTAGTTCTCGAGCCGAAGCGCGCCCTGGCCGGCAAGCAGCGTCAGCGAGTCCGGCAGCGCGAACAAAATGAGGTCGTAGTGGTGCTTCGTCTGCTCGATGAACGCGCGCCCGTCGTCGATGTGGACGCTGACGCGCGGATCTTCGTACGGGCGATTCGGATGGAACTTGCGGCCGAGCGCCTGGATCTCGGGATCGATCTCGACGGCGTCGACGTGCTTCGCGCCCTCGGAGAGCGCGACCGCGACGTCGTTGCCGTTCCCGGCGCCGACGACGAGCACGTCGTTCGGCGTCGGGACGTGTCGGTACGGGAAGAAGTAGAAGCGCTCGATCTTCCTCAGCGTCGCCACCGGATACGCGGTCTGGTGGGGAACGTTGTTCGCGGTGATCGTGAGGGTGTCGCTCGTGAGGACGCCGCCGACGCGGTGCGGCGCCTTGTCGTAGGTCGCCGTCACCTTGTAGTACGGCGACCAGTGGTCGTTCCCATGCGACGACTCGATTGCCAGGAGCGCGACGACCGCGACGAGGGCGAGCGCCTGCGGCCGCCGGCCGACGAGCGCGAGCAGAAGGAGGGATGCGATCGCTCCCCACGCGATCGGCGGCGCCTCGAGGAACGAGAGCGCCGAGAAGACGGCGATCCCCGCGATCGATCCGAGAATGTCGAGGCGGTACGCCTCGAGGGGCGGGAAGCGTACGAACACCCGCGCGACGCCGTGGCCGATCGACGCCATCACCGAGACCGTCAAGACGAAGATCGCGCCGAGACCGACCCAGCGCGGGAGCGCGGGCCAGCCG
>DASXLN010000138.1:0-1831 GCA_036496165.1 Gaiellaceae bacterium
GACCGCGAGCCCTTCACGAGCACGACGTCGCCCGGCTGCACGAGCTCACGCGCGATCCCGACCGCCTCCGCGGCCGTCGCAACCCACGCATCGGGGTCATAGCCCCGGGCCAGCTCACCCACGCCGATCACGACCGAGACGGTTCCGGCTCGACGCCCGATCTCCTCGTGGTACCGCGCTGCCTCCGGCCCCAGCTCGGCCATGTCGCCGAGGATCGCGACCGTCCGGCGCCCGTTCGCCCGCTCCTCGAGATGGGCGAGCGCAGCCTCCATCGCGACGGGGTTCGCGTTCCAGGCGTCGTTGATCAGGAGCCCGCCGCCGGCCAGCTCGCGCTCCTCCGAGCGCCAGCGGGAGAACTGCACCTCGACCGGTCCGTCCGGGCGTGGATAGCCGAGCACGTCGAACGTTGCGAGCGCAGCCGCTGCGTTCGCCGCCTGGTGCCGTGCGCCGAAGGAAAACTCGACGCCCTCGACGACCGCGTGGCCGTCGCGCATCTCGATCCGCGGCGCGCCGAAGCGGCGAACGTCGATCCCGGCCGGCACGAACGGCTCCAGCTCGGGCGCGTGCTCCGGGATGACCGCGACCTCGACGTGCTCGAGCAGCTCCGCCTTGGCTCGGGCGATGTTCTCGATGCTGCCGAGCAGCTCGAGGTGCACCGGTGCGATCGCGGTGATGACGCCTACCTCCGGCCGCGCGATCTCCGCGAGCGCGCGGATCTGCCCGGGACCGCGCATCCCCATCTCGGTGACGACGACGTCGGTGTCGGCGCCGGCGCTGCTCAGGGTCAGCGGGACGCCGAGCTCGTTGTTGTAGCCGTCCTCGGCGGCGACGACGTTCGCGACCCGGCGCAGCAGCGCCGTGAGGATGTCCTTCGTCGACGTCTTGCCGACCGAGCCCGTGATGCCAACGACTCGCCCGCCGATTCGCTCGCGCGCCGCGCGGCCGATTGCCGCCATCGCCGCGAAGTCGTCGTCCGGGAGGAGCGTCGCCACCGCGCCGTTCGCGCGCGCGTCGTCGAGGTACGCGACGCCGCCGCGCACGGCGACGAACAGGTCGCCCGGACGCACGCGCCGCGAGTCGATGACGACGCCGGTGACCTCGTCGGCGTCGGTCTCGAGCCTGCCGAGCCCGCGCAGCGCCGCAGTCGGAATGGGGATCAGGTACGCGCTCCCAGCGCCTTGAGCGCATCACGTGCCGCGTCGCGATCGTCGAACGGGATCGTCCGGTCGGCGAACTGCTGGCCTTGCTCGGCGCCCTTGCCGGCGATGACGACGACGTCGCCGTCCTGCGCGAGCTCGACTGCGCGTGCGATCGCCGCCGCGCGGTCCGGCCGCACCTCAAAGTCGCCGGCTGCGCCGGCGACTAGCGAGGCAATGATGGCGTCGGGATCTTCGCTGCGGGGATTGTCGGAGGTGAAGATGACGACGTCGGCCAGCTCGGAGGCGATCCGGCCCATGACCGGGCGCTTCCCACGGTCCCGGTCGCCCCCGGCGCCGAGCACGACGAGCAGGCGTCCCCGCGTCAGGTCGCGCGCCGCCGCGAGCACCTTCTCGAGCGCGCCTGGCTTGTGCGCGTAGTCGACGATCACTGCGAACGGCTGCCCCTCGTCGACGGATTCGAATCGTCCCGGAACGCCGCGCACCGACTCGATGCCTCGCTTGATCGCGTCCTCGCCGACGCCGAGCGCGCGCGCCGCGAAGAGCGCACCGAGCGCGTTCTCGACGTTGAAGCGTCCGCGCAGCTTCAGGTCGATGCCATCGAGCGCGCTCGCGTCCTCGGCGCTGAACGTGATCGCATCGGGAAGCTCCGCGGCGAGGCGGCGCCCGTACTC
>DASXLN010000139.1:0-9676 GCA_036496165.1 Gaiellaceae bacterium
CGCGAGATGACGATCTCGCCGTCGAGCGCGGAGTGCGGCGGCAGGAGCTCGCCGAGCGGGCGCAGCTCGGGGAAGTAGCGCAGTAGCGGGCGTCCGTTGCGCGACCAGAGCGCGATCTCGCCGCCGTCGTTCTCGAGCACGCCGCGGAAGCCGTCCCACTTCGGCTCGTACCGCCAGCCTCCCTGCGCAGGAAGCTCCGAGACGAGCTCGGCCTCCATCGGCGGGAAGGGAACGTTCGGGCCGGGCATGGCCCGAATGTAACCTCGCGCAGTGCGCAGAGTGGTGGTAACAGGCCTCGGGGCGGTGGCGCCGATCGGGAATGACGCGCGCTCGATGTGGCGCGCGGCGGTCGCCGGCGAAAGCGGCATCGACTTCATCCGCGCCTTCGACGCGAGCGACTTCCCCGTTCGGATCGCCGGCGAGGTGAAGGATTTCGACCCGACTGGGATCGCGTCGCCGAAGGAGGTGCGCAAGCTCGAGCGCAACGTCCTCCTCGCTCTCGCCGCCGCCCGCGAAGCGGTCGCCGACGCCGGCCTCGACAGCGTGTACGAGCCCGCCCGTGTCGGCATCCTCCTCGGCTCGGCGATCGGCGGGGTCATCGGCATCGCCGAGCAGACAGAGGTGCTGCGCGCCCGCGGCGCCGACCGCGTCACGCCGACGTTCATCCCGAGCGTGCTCGTCGATGCGGCGAGCGGCCAGCTCGCGATCTCACTCGGCTACCGCGGCCCGAACTACGCGCCCGTGTCGGCGTGCGCGACCGGGTCGCATGCGGTCGGCGAGGCGGCTGAGATCATTCGCCGCGGCGACGCCGACGCGGTGCTCGCCGGCGGCACGGAGGCGTGCGTGCATCCGCTCATCCTCGCCGGGTTCTGCGCGATGCGCGGCCTCGCGGCCGAGGACGAGTACCCGCCGCGCGCGTCGCGGCCGTTCGACGCGACGCGCGCGGGCTTCGTCATCGGCGAGGGCGCAGGCGTGCTCGTGCTCGAGGAGCTCGAGGCAGCGCGGAAGCGCGGCGCGACGGTGTACGCCGAGATCCTCGGCTACGGCGCGTCGAACGACGCGCACCACATGGCGCAGCCGGACCCGGAGTCGGTCGGCGTTGCGGAGATGATGCGAAGCGCGCTCGACCGCGCGAACGTCGCGCCGGAGCGCGTCGGCTACATCAACGCCCACGGGACGTCTACGCCGCAGGGCGATCTCGCCGAGACGCGCGCGATCAAGGAGGTCTTCGGCGACCACGCGTACGAGCTCGCGGTGTCGTCGACGAAGTCCGTCACAGGTCACTGCTTCGGAGCCGCAGGCGCGATCGAGGCGATGATGTGCGTGCTCGCGATCCACGAGGGCGTCCTGCCGCCGACCGCGAACTACGAGCATCCCGATCCGGAGTGCGACCTCGACTATGTGCCGAACGTCGCACGCGAGGCGCGCGTCGACGTGGCATTGTCCAACGCCATGGGTCTCGGCGGGCACAACGGCTGCGTTCTCGTGGGCCGGGTCGAATGAGCTTCTCGTTCGAGGAAGCGGACGCGTACGCCGCGGCGCACACGACGCCCGCGCCCGAGCCGTTGCGCCGGCTCGGCGAGGAGACCGATGCGACCCAGGACGTGCCGCAAATGTCGGTCGGCGCGCTCGAGGGAGCATTCCTGCGGTTCCTCGTCGCGATGAAGAAGCCGCGCACGGTGCTCGAGATCGGCGTCTTCACCGGCTGGTCGTCGATCGAGATGGCGCGCGCACTCCCGGCCGGCGGCCGGATCGTCGCATGCGACGTGAACGCGGAGACGACGGCGATCGCGAAGCGCTACGCCGAGGAGATGGGCGTCGCCGACCGCATCGACTACCGCGTCGGCAACGCGTTCGAGACGATCGAGGCCCTCGAGGAGATCTTCGACCTCGTGTTCATCGACGCGTGGAAGCCGGACTACGTCGACTACTACGAGGCCGTGCTGCCGAAGCTGGCGCCCGACGGGATCATCCTCGCCGACAACACGCTCTCCGCGCTCGACGGCAACGAAGGCATCGCGACCTTCAACGAGCACGTGCTGCAGGACGACCGCGTCGAGTGCGTGCTCGTCCCGATCCGCGACGGCGTCACCCTGATACGACGCCGGCCGTGAGCTCGTCGAGCGAGCGAAGACGCACGTCGGCGAGCGCGAGTGCCTCGTCGTCCGGCGGATAGCTCGCGTTCGGGATCGCGATGACACGCATGCCTGCCGCTTTCGCCGACCGGATGCCGCCGTGGGAGTCCTCCACCGCAGCGCAGCGCTCCGGCGCGACGTCGAGCCTGCGCGCCGCCTCGAGGTAGACGTCGGGCGCCGGCTTGCCGTGCGCCACTTCCTCGGACGAGACGGTCGCGGCGAAGAACGGCGCGAGGCCGGCGACGTCGAGGACGGTATCGATCAGCTCACGATTCGACGACGACGCGAGGCCGAGCGTGAAGCGATCGGCGAGCCTGCGCACAGCCTCCACAGCACCGGGGATGAGCGGCAGGTGCTGCCGATACGCCGCGAGCATGCGGCGCACGACCTCCGCGTTGATCGCATTCGGCTCGTCCGGCACGCCGGCCTCCTCGTGGAGGAACCTCGACCATTCCGTGGAGCTCATGCCCATCATCGCGCGCTGGATCCGCTCGTCGTAGCGTCCGCCGCGCTCGCGCACGAATTGCTCGCGCACCTCGTCCCACACTTCCTCCGACTGGATCAGCACGCCGTCCATGTCGAAGACGACGGCGACGATCACAGGCGGTGGTACGTGCTCTCTCGATACATGAGCGCGCTCGTCGCCGGGCCGTGCTCGACGGCGACGACGTCGCCGATGAAGAACGTGTGGTCGCCGGCGTCGTGCTCGGCGCGCGTCGTCGCCTCGATCCAGCCGACGGCGCCATCGATGAGCGGCGCGATCTTTCCCTCGTGGAGGGACACGCCGTCCCAATGCACGATCGGCGGCCGGCCGGCGGCGAAGCGCGCGGCGAGCTCGGCCTGGTCGCCGCCGAGCAGGCTGACGCCCCACTGGCCCGAGCGGCGGAGGATCTCGTAGCACGACGCGGTCTTGCCGATCGAGACGCCGACGAGCGGAGGATCGAGGGACAGGGAGACGAGCGACGACACTGTCACGCCCATCCGGTTGCCCTCGAAGTCGACGGTGAGGACGGAGACGCCGTGCGGCCAGTGCCGCATGAGACCGCGCAGCTCCTCAGGGGCGACCACGGAGCGATCATATGGACCTTCCCGCCGGTTACAGAGTGGTTCAACCCGTTGCAACAGGGCGGAAGCGGCGGGGGTGGGATTCGAACCCACGGGCCCCGAAGGGCTCATCGGTTTTCAAGACCGACCCGTTCGACCGCTCCGGCACCCCGCCGCGGGGCGACCATTGTCGCATCCGCTTTCCACAGGCGGGGGCCAGGCCCTGTTACGGAGATGTCACGCAATTCGCTGCGGCGTCATGCGTCTCGCGCGGAATTCGTGACACATCGGTGACGGGGTCTGGCCCCCGCCTTCTCTACCGGACGTGTCAGCGCGAGACGTTTGCGGGCGCGCCGTACGCGTGCAGGACGTCGGGCACGGTGCCCTGGAAGTTCTCGAGGATCGCGAGGACGGCGCGGTCGGTCACCGCCGTCCCGTTGAGCGTGTGCACCGGCTCGAGGCTCTTGCCGTCGCGGAAACGGATACCGAGGCGGCGCGCCTGGAAGTCGGTCGTGTTCGACGTCGACGTCAACTCGCGGTAGCGCTCCTGTGACGGGAACCAGCCCTCGCAGTCGTACTTCTTCGCGGCGGGCGCGCCGAGGTCGCCGGCGGCGACGTTGACGACGCGATACGGGAGCTCGAGCGCCTGGAGGATCTCCTCCTCGATCGCGAGCAGCCGCTCGTGCTCCTCGCCGGACGCGGACGGATGGCAGAACGCGAACAGCTCGACCTTGTTGAACTGATGTACGCGGAACATGCCGCGCGTGTCCTTGCCGGCGGCGCCCGCCTCGCGGCGGAAATTCGTCGAGAACGCGGAATACCTGAGCGGCAGCTCCTCGAGCACCTCGGTCATGTGCAGCCCCGCGAGCGCGACCTCCGACGTCCCCGTCAGGTAGAGGTCGTCGCCCTCGACCGAGTAGATGTTCGACCGCTCGGTCGGGAAGAATCCCGTCCCGTACATCGCCTCCTCGCGGACGAGCACGGGCGGCAGCATCGGCACGTGCCCGTGCTTCGCAGCGGTGTCGACGGCGAAGCGATAGAGCGCGAGCGCAAGCAGCGCGGTGTCGCCGATGAGGTAGCCGAAGCGGGAGCCGGAGAGCCGCGCGGCGCGTTCCATGTCGAAGCGGCCGATCTCGGTGTGCTCCTTCGGGTCGGCGATCTGGGGCGGCTCGCCCCAGCGCCGGATCTCGACCGCGTCCTCGTCCGTGTCGCCGTCGGGGGCGGAGTCGTCGGGCGGGTTCGGGATCTGGGTGAGGAGCTCGTCGCGTGCCGCCTCAGTCTCGGCGAGCTCGGCCTCGGCGCGCTGCAGCTCCTCCTTCACTGCGCGTAGCTCCTCGAGCTGCTCCGGCGTGGGCTTCCCCTTGAGCTTCGTCTTCGCGCGCAGCTCGTCGACGCGCGGGACGACCGAGCGCCAGCGCTCGTCCGCCGCGAGCCAGGCGTCGAACGTCTCCGCCGCGCCCTTCCGCGCGAGCTTCCGCCGGAACTCGTCCGGGTCGTTGCGGGCGGCGCGCGCGTCGATCACGAGAGCGAGTCTAGGTAGGACTCGAGGAGGATTGCGACCCCTTCGTCCCACACGGGTGGGACGACGAGGTCGGCACGCGTGAGGATGTCGTCGTGCGCGTTCGCGACTGCGACCGCGAAGCCGGCCCAGTCGAGCAGCTCGCGGTCGTTCTCGCCGTCGCCGCACGCGGCGGTATGGGCGGCGTCGAAGCCGAGCCGGTCGGCGACGAACTGGAGGCCCGAGCCCTTGCTCACGTCCGGGTGCGCGAACTCGAGGAAGTACGGCAGCGACTTCGAGATGAAGAGGCGGCCGGCGAAGTGCCGCTTCATCTCGGCCTCGAGCGCGTCGAGCGCGTCGGGGTCGCCGACGGCGACGAGCTTCGTCGGGTCGGCGTGGAGCCACTCGTGCAGCGGCCCGACCGTGTGGATCTCGATGTGCTGGAAGTCCGCGTAGCTCCGCGCCTCGGGCGTCACCTCGGCGACGTACAGCTCGTCGTTCACGTAACAGTTGAGGTGGAAGCCGGCAGCGACGACGAGGTCGATCACCTCGAGCGCCCGCTCGCGCGGGATCGGGATGTGACGAAGGAAGGTGCCCGTCACCGGGTCGGCGACGACCGCCCCCTGGTAACAGATGACCGGATCGTCGATTCCCGCTTCGTCGACGTACGGGCGCACGGAACGGAACATCCGGCCGGTGACGACGATGACGTGCACGCCGGCGGCGCGCGTCGCGGCGATCGCCGCCTTCGTGCGTGGCCGAAGGACGGCATCCTCGCCGATGAGCGTGCGGTCGAGGTCGACCGCGAACGCGGCGAGCGGGCGGGGGAAGCCCGCAGGAAGGTCTACGGCGCGGTGCCGCCGGTCGACTTCACGACGTAGGCGGCGACGTCGGCGATCTTCTGGGCGGACAGGCTGCTCTTGAACGCAGGCATCTGGGCGCCGCCGTTCGTCACCTGCGCCGTCACGGCCCGGTAGTCGGGCTTCAGCTGGTCGAGATTCGGCCCGACCGTGCCGTTCGTGTGCGCGGCGGCGAGCGTGTGGCAGCTGCCGCAGGCCGAGCTCTTGAAGATCGCGGCACCCGCGGTCGCGTCGCCCTTCAGGTGGAACGCCGGCACGATCGGGAAGGTCGGCGCCGCCGGCGCCTTGCCGATGACCGTCACGGGCGTCGGGCTGACGACGCCCTCCGCGCCGCACCCGGCGAGCACACCGCATGAGAGAACGATGAGAACGGTCCGGCGCACGACGCGAGACTCTACCGGCCCGGAGTACCATCGGATGCATGAAGCGGAAGTACTACGGGCGCGACCGGGGGCTGACCCTGCGGATGTTCACCACGGCCGGACTCCTCGGCCTGCTCTACGTCGTTTTCGCCGTCGTCCTCTTCCAGGTTCTGAACGTCGGGCTGGCGCCGATGCTCGTCATCGTCATCGGCCTCGCCGTCTTCCAGTACTACACCTCCGACAAGATCGCGCTCGCCGCGTCCGGCGCAAAGATCGTCACGCCCGAGCAGGCGCCCGAGCTGCACGCGATGGTCGAGCGGCTGTGCGCGATGGCGAGCCTGCCGAAGCCGCGGGTCGCCGTCGTCCCGACAGACGTCCCGAACGCGTTCGCCACCGGCCGCAACCCGAAGCACGCCGTGATTGCGGTGACCGAGGGTCTGTGGCGCCGCCTCGAGCCGCAGGAGATCGAAGGCGTGCTCGCGCACGAGCTCTCGCACGTCGCCAATCGCGACGTCCTCGTCATGACCGTCGCGAGCTTCTTCGCGATGCTCGCCGGCCTCATCACCCGCTGGGGTCTGTACTTCGGCATGTGGGGCGGCGGCTTCGGCGGCGGCAACCGGAACAACAACAACAACCAGGGCGGCATCCCCGTCTTCGTCATCGTCCTCGCAGTCTCGGTCGTCACCTACGCGATCAGCTTCGTCCTCATCCGGACGATCTCGCGCTACCGCGAGTACGCGGCCGACCGCGGTTCAGCTCTCATCACCGGTGCGCCCGAGCACCTGATGAGCGCCCTGCAGAAGATCTCGAGCGGCATCACCAAGATCCCGCAGCGCGACCTGCGCGAAGTGCAGGCGATGAACGCGTTCTTCATCATGCCGACCAACTGGCGCCAGCAGGCGAGCGAGCTCCTCATGGATCATCCGCCGCTCGAGAAGCGCCTCGCTGCGCTCGCCGAGATCGCGCGCGAGATGGGCCGCCCGGTCAGCTGAAGCAGCGCCGCCTCGCCCTGCATTCGCTCACGCGCGATGCAGGAACCTGTAGTAGAACGCGACGAAGACGAGGACGATCCCGACGTTCGCCGCCAGCCGCTCCCAGACGTGGCCTCGGAAGAACAGGATGTCCGCGCCGACGACGACACCTGCCATCGCAACGACATACAACGCGATGGTTGCAGGCTTTCCCACGGAGCCAGCCTAGATGGTCGGCTGCGAGAGCACGCCGCCGAGCACGCGTGCCTCGTGTGCGCGCAGGCGGGCATAGCTGGGCTTGATCACCTCGTTGATGATCTCGAGCCGCTCATCGAACGGCGCGAAGGCGCTCTTCATCGCGTTCGTCGTCAGCCACTCCATGTCGTCGAGGCCGATTCCGAACGCCTCGGCAAGGGCGGAGAACTCCGACGTCATCGTCACGCCGCTCATGAGCCGGTTGTCGGTGTTGACGGTGACGCGGTAGCGAAGGCGGCGCAGGAGCTCGATCGGGTGCTCCTCCATCGACGCCGCGGCTCCGGTCTGGACGTTCGACGTCGGGCAGACCTCGAGCGGAACGCGACGGTCGCGTACCAACGACGCCAGGCGCCCGAGCTTGATGAAGCCGTCGGGCTGCACGGTGATGTCTTCCACGATGCGCACGCCGTGCCCGAGCCGCTCCGCGCCGCACCACTGAAGCGCCTCCCAGATCGACGGCAAGCCGAAGCTCTCGCCGGCGTGGATCGTGACGTGGAAGTTCTCTCGCTGGATCAGCTGGAACGCGTCGAGATGACGCGTCGGCGGAAATCCTGCTTCCGGGCCGGCGATGTCGAAACCGACCACACCCTCATCGCGGTGGCGCACCGCCAGTTCCGCGACCTCGACCGAGCGAGCCGCCTGCCGCATCGCTGACACGAGTAGCTTCATCGTGATTCTGCGGCCCCGCGCGCGGGCGCGCTGCTCGCCCTCGCGGAAGCCCTTGAGAATCGCCGTCACGACGTCGTCGAGCGTCAACCCAGCCTGGGTGGAGAGCTCGGGCGCGTATCGCACCTCTGCGTACGCGACGTTGTCGGCCGCGAGGTCCTCTGCGCACTCGGCCGCCACGCGTTCGATGGCCCCCGATGTCTGCAGGAGGGCGACCGTGTGGCGAAATCCCTCGAGGTAGAGCTCCAGGCTCTTGCGGTCGGCCCCGCGCGTGAACCACTCCGCAAGCTCGCCCGGATCGCTCGTCGGCAGCTCGCGGTAGCCGACATCGGCAGCAAGCTCGATCACCGTCTCCGGGCGCAACCCACCATCGAGGTGGTCGTGCAGGAGCGCTTTCGGAGCCTCGTGGATCGTGTCGAGCTTGAGCACTCTGCGAAAGATCGTACTGCTCGGGCCGCGCTGCTAGATCGGCGCGTCGAACAACGCGAGCCACCGGCTGAGGTCCTGCTCGACGGGCATCTCCGGCTCGAGCTTCGCCTTCAGCTCCAGCTCGGCCGCGTTGTCGCGCTCGTTCTTCTCGCCGGTCGGGACGAACGGCCAGAACGTCCCGGTCTTGAAGCCGTAGATCCAGTACACCGGGTTCTTCCCGCCCTTGAACTTGAAGGCGGCCGCGAGGAGCTGCGCACCGAAGCCCTTCGCCTCGAGCTCCGACGCAACGGTGTGCACACCGGCGACCTGATCCTCGAGGTCGGGGTCCTTCACGATCACCCACTCGTAGCCGAAGGAGTCGGTCTTGCGGTCGAGCGTCGACCCGCTCGACGACGCGACCGCCTGCAGCAGCTGCTCGATTTCCTGCTCGGCGGCGGTGAATTCGCCGGCGGAGAGCGGCTTGAAGATGACCGCGCCGACGCCGGCCGTCTGGAGCGAGCACTCGGTGTCGAGCGTGACCGCGGACGTGCAGAGCGCGAAGAGCCGCTCGCTCGCCGGCGCCTTCAGCTTCTTGCGTCCGAAGAGGACGTCGCCCAGGCCCAAGCCGCTATTGCTGCGCCGGCTCCGACTCGCCGGTCGCGATCTCCTTCTGCGCGCCGTCGCCCGGGCCGACTTCCGCCTTCAGCTTCGCCAGCTCGCTGTCCACCTGCGACGACGCAGAGATCTGCGCGAGCTCGCGGTCGAGCTGCGTCTGGTCGCCCGCGCTCAAGTCCTCGAGTGCACCGGTGCTCGTCAGCTCGTCGATCGCCGACGCGCGCGCCTGCATCTCCTCGGTCTTGTCCTTCGCGCGCTGGATCGCCATGCCGGTGTCGGCCATGTGCGAGCCGATCCCGGTCGCGGCCTCGCCGACGCGAACCTGCGCCTCGGCCGCCGAGTACTGCGCCTTCAGGACTTCCTTCTGCGAGCGGAACGACTCGATGCGCGTCTCGAGCTGCTGCTGCGCAGCGACGAGCTTCTCCTGCTGGTCGGCGAGCCCCTGCACCTGTCCGTCCATGCTCTGCAGCTGCTGCTGCGCGAGCGCCTTCCGCTCGAGCGCCTGCTTCGCAAGGTCGTCGCGGTTCGCCGCGACCGCCTGCCGCGCCTGCGTCTCGAGCTTGACGACGTTCTGCTCGAGCTTCTGCTGCTGGAGCTCGAGCCGCTTCTTCGACGTGACGACGTCGGCGACGCCGCGCTTGACGTTCTGGAGCTGCTCGAGCATCTGCTCGTACGAGTAGTCGAGCGTCTCGGTCGGGTTCTCGGCCCGGTTCAAGAGCTTCGAGTACTTCGACTTGATGATCAGCATCGTGCGGGACATGAGGCTTGCCATGTCGCGTAGCCTAGCCGTCGTGCTCGTCCAGCGGAACATGCAGCCGGATTGGCTCTCGAACGCGTACGTCCTGGCCGACGCCGAGGGCGG
>DASXLN010000140.1:0-7219 GCA_036496165.1 Gaiellaceae bacterium
TGGAGCGTTGTCGTCGTGACGGTCATTCGACCTCCAGAGAGACGTGGAGCGAGCGCGCCGCATGCGTGAGCGCGCCCACGGAGATGAAGTCGACGCCGGTCTCGGCGTACGAGCGAACGGTTGCGAGCGAGACGCCGCCCGACGCCTCGAGGGTGGCGCGCCCGTCCGTCAGCGAGACGGCGTCCGCGACCTGCTCGGGGCTCATGTTGTCGAGGAGGATGCGCCCGACGCCGGCGTCGAGCGCCTCCCGCACCTGGTCGAGCGACTCCGCCTCGATCTCGACGTCGGCGGTGCCGTTCAGCATCGCCACCGCACTGGTGATGCCGCCGGCGATGCGCAGATGGTTCTCCTTGACGAGGATCGCGTCGTACAAGCCGGCGCGGTGGTTCGAGCCGCCGCCGCACCGGACGGCGTACTTCTCGAGCGCGCGCAGCCCCGGCGTCGTCTTCCGTGTGTCGAGCACGACGGCCTTCGTGCCGTCGACGAGCTCGGCGAAGCGATGCGTGAGTGACGCGATCCCGCACAGGCGCCCGAGCAGGTTGAGCGCGACGCGCTCGCCGGTGAGAACCGCGCGGGCGGGCCCTTCGATCTCGGCGAGAACGGCGGGCACGTCGGTGACGGCCGTTCCGTCGTCGACGAGGACGGTCACCTGCACACTGGAATCGACGGCTCGGAAGACCGCGGCGGCGATCGGAATGCCGCACACGACGCCGGGCTCCTCGAGCAGGAGCTGCGCGCGGCAGCGCGCGTCCGCAGGCACGAGCGCGGCCGTCGTACGGTCGCCGCTGCCGATGTCCTCGGCCAGCGCGGCCGTGACGACGCGATCGATGTCGCGCTCCGTCAGCTCCACGACTCGAGCTCCGGGTCACCGCCGGGCCGAATGACGAGGTGGCCGGCGAGCGCCGGCGCCTCGGCGGGGAAGTCCTCGCGAAAGTGGACGCCGCGGCTTTCCGTCCGCGCGAGCGCACTGTTCGCGACGAGGCGGACGAGTGGATCCTCCGAGCCGGCGAGGCGCTGCAGCCCATCCGCGTTCCGGATCAGGCCCGCGTCGTGCCAGAGCTCGGCACCCGCGTCGACGCGAGGCGGGAGCGTCGTCTCCTCGGCGACGAGCGTCGGCCCGGCGAGCGCGGCGAGCGCGGCCCGTCGCCCGAAGACGAGGCACTCGAGCAGCGAGTTCGACGCGAGCCGGTTCGCGCCGTGCACGCCGGTGCACGCACACTCGCCGGCGGCGTAGAGGCCGGGCACGGTCGTGCGGCCGTCGAGATCGGTGACGATGCCGCCGATCGCGTAGTGCGCAGCGGGGGAGACCGGGATCGGCTCGCCCGCGGGGTCGTAGCCCGCGCGGACGAGCGTCGCCATCAGGCTCGGATACCGGTCGCGCTCGATCGCCCGCAGGTCGAGCGACGCGCCGTCGCGGGCGGCGATCGCGCGCGCGACGACGTCGCGCGGCGCAAGCTCGTAGGTGAAGCGCTCGCCGTCGTCGTCGAGCAGCGTCGCACCGGCACCGCGGAGCGCCTCGGAGAGGAGAAACCCGTCGTCGAGGAGCGCGGTGGGGTGGAACTGCACCATCTCGAGATCGGCGAGCGCGGCGCCGGCCGCGTGCGCGAGCAGGAGCCCCTCGCCGACGGCCCCGCGCGGGTTCGTCGTCCGCTCCCAGAGCGCGGCGTAGCCGCCGGTCGCGAGCACGACCGCACGTGCCGGCAGCGCGCCGACGGAGTCGACGCGCTCCTCCGCGATGCGGATGCGCGCGTGCTGGCGCACGCGCGCGGCGAGCACCTCGGCGATGCGGCGGCCCGTCTCGGCACCGCCCGCGTGGACGACGCGGCTCCGTGAGTGCCCGCCCTCGCGGCCGAGGCCGTCGTCGAACCGGACGCCGAGGGAGACGAGCTCGTCGATGTGGGCCGGCGCCTCGCGCGTCAGCAGCTCGACGGCGCTGCCGCGGCACAATCCACGCCCGGCCGCGCGTGTGTCGGCGGCGTGGAGCGACGGGTCGTCGTCGGCGCCGACGGCGGCCGCGATGCCGCCCTGCGCCGCCCAGCTGTTCGAGGAGTCGACGGCGCCCTTCGCCAGGACGACGACGGAGGCGCCGGCGTCGGCGGCCGTGAGCGCGGCGGTCAGCCCCGCCACCCCGGCGCCGACCACCGCGACGTCACTGTCGAGTTTCTTCCTCAAAGGCGATAACCTATGGGCGAGTGTACACGGTTCACGACTCCCGAGCGAAAACAGCGGCGCACGCCGTTCTCGCCGCCGTCCTGCGGGTACGGGACGGCCGGCTCCAGGCGCTGCTCTGGCAGCGCGGGCAGAGCCCGTACGAGGGCGCGTGGGCGCTGCCGGGCGGCGTCCTCGAGGCGGACGAGACCCTCGAGGAGTCGATGCGGCGGCACCTGGCGGACAAGGTCGACGTCCGCGAGGTCTCGCACCTCGAGCAGCTCGAGACGCGCAGCGAGCCGGAGCGCAACCCGGAGGTCCGGGAGCTCGCGACCGCGTTCCTCGGGCTCGTCCCGAGCGACGCCGACCCGGCGGTGCCCGCGGACACGCGCTGGCACCCGGTCGACGAGCTGCCGCCCCTCGCGTACGACCACGAGCCGATCCTGCTCGCGGCCCGGGAGCGGCTGCGGGGCAAGCTCTCGTACACGAACCTCGGCTTCGCACTCGCCCCGGCGTCGTTCACGATGGCCGAGCTGCGGGACATCTACAGCGCCGCCCTCGGCCATCCGGTCTCGGCGACGAACCTCCAGCGCGTCCTCCTGCGGCGCGACCTGCTCGAGGACACGGGCGAGCTCCGCCACTACGGCCGCGGCGGCGGGCGCCCCGCGACCGTCTACCGGTTCGTCTCCAGCGAGCTCGAGATCACGGACCAGTTCGCCGTCCTCCGTCCGCCTACAATCGCGTCGTAGTGTTCGAGCTCGGAATCAGCCTCCGCGAGGCGCGCGTCCGCCAGGGCCTCGACTTCGCGCAGGCCGAGCTCGCGACGAAGATCCGCGCGAAGTACCTGCGTGCGCTCGAGGAGGAGCAGTTCGACGCGCTGCCGGCGGAGACATACGTGAAGGGCTTCCTCCGCACATACGCCGACTTCCTCGAGCTCGACGGACAGCTGTACGTCGACGAGTACGAGTCGCGCTTCGCTGCCGAGGGATTCATCGACGCGCCGGCGCCCCGCCGCTCGACACGGGGCCAGCGCGAGCTGAGCTTCGAGCGTCGTGCGGTCGTCCTCGCCGTCGTCGGCATCGCGGCGCTCGCGGCGCTCGTCATCGTCGCGTGGAAGTTCGGCGGGTCGTCTCCGTCGGCGCCCTCGGTGCTGCCGGCCGTCTCGAGCGCGCCGAAGGGTCTCGTCTTCTCGGGCGCGGGGACGTACATCGAGGTGCGTCACGCGTCTCGCGACGGCAAGGTGCTCTATCAGGGCACGCTGCGCGCCGGCGAGCTGTCGGCGGTCGCAGGCTCGCGTTTCTGGATCCTGCTGCGCCATCCGCACGCGCTGCGGATCACGCTGGACGGCAAGCCCGTGTCGCTGCCCGCGCGGAAGACGTTGAGGGTGCTCGTAACGCCGTCGCGCACCGCGCTCGCCGGTTGAGCGTCGCGCGGCCGCGCGCGATCGTCGTCGTCACGGGCAGCGAGCTCGTGCGGGGCGAGCGCACCGACCGCAACGGCCCCTTCCTCGCGTCGCAGGCGCTGCGACTCGGCCTCGAACCGGCGCGGATCGTGATCGTCGGCGACAACCCGACCGAGCTCGAGGCCGCGCTCCGCGAGGGTGTCACCGCCGACGCGTGCCTCGTCTCGGGCGGGCTCGGCCCGACGCACGACGACCGCACCGTGGAGATGGTGGCGCGCGCGCTCGGCCGCGTCCTGCAGGTCGACGCTGCGCTGGAGGAGCAGATCGAGGCGGTCTCGCGCGCGGCGGCGGAGCGGCTGAACCGCCCGTACGCCGACTTCCAGGCCGGCGTGACGAAACAGGCGACGATTCCGGACGGCGCCGTCTCACTCGGACTCGCAGGCACCGCTCCCGGCCTTCTCGTCGAGCACGACGGCAAGGTCGTCGTCACGCTTCCCGGGCCGCCGTCGGAGCTGCAGCGGTTGTGGCCGAATGCGCTCGAGACGGATGCGTTCCGCTCGCTGCTTGCGCGGACGCAGCCGCCCGGGCGACGCGTCCTCCGCTTCTTCGGCGTGAGCGAGTCGGCGGTCGCGCGCGCGCTCGCGGAGGCGGGCGGCGACGGCGACGGGGTGGAGGCGACGATCTGCGCACGCGACTTCGAGATCCACGTCGACCTCGTCGTCGAGCCGGACGCGGAGGAACGCGCGGACGCGCTCGAGGCTGCGCTCCTGCCGCCGATCGAGCGCTGGCTCTACTCGCGCGACGAGCGGCCGATCGAAGCACATGTCCTCGCGCTCTTGCGAGCGCGAGGACTAGCGATGTGCACTGCGGAATCCGAAACAGGTGGGCTGGTCGCGGCGCGGTTGACGTCGGTGCCCGGGGCGAGCGACGTGTTCGTCGGCGGAGTGGTCGCGTATGCGAACGAGGTCAAGACGGCGGCGCTCGGCGTGCCCGAGGAGCTGCTCGCCGCGCACGGCGCCGTCTCGGCGGAGACGGCGGAGGCGATGGCGCGCGGTGCGCGGGAGCGGCTCGGCGCCGATGTCGCCGTCGCGGTCACCGGCATCGCAGGCCCCGGGGGAGGGACGGAGGACAAGCCGGTCGGCCTCGTCTATCTCCACGCCGAGGGGCCGGACGGGGCCGCGTCGCGCGAGCTGACGTTCCCGGGCGACCGCGACTCCATCCGTGCCCGCAGCGCCGTCATGGCGCTCCACCTCGTGCGGCGGCTTTTGACACGGAGTCGTGACGAAGCCGCGTGATCTCGCCCACTAGCGTGGGCGGCGATGAACGGCTCCGGCTCTTCCTCGGCCTGCGGCTGCGCGATGCCGACCTCGACGCGGTCGAGGCGTGGCAGCTGGAGCACCTCGAGCGCATGCGCCTCGTCCCACGGGCGCACCTGCACGTCACGCTCGCGTTCCTCGGCCACCGGCCGGCAGCCGAGCTCCCCGGCGTCCTCGACGCCCTCCGGGCGGCCGCCGGAGACGCGGCCGGTGAAATCCGGCTCACACCGGCCCGGTACCGCGAGACCCGGAGCGTGGCGATGCTCGTCTGCGACGACGAGGACCGGCGCGCCGGCCACCTCGCGGCCGCCCTCCAGGCTCGGCTGGAGGCGCTCGGCGTCTACCGGCGTGAGGCCCGCCCGTGGCTCCCGCACCTCACCGTCGGCCGTTTTCGCGAGCGCGCAGGACTCCACCCGGCGCTCGGGAACATGAGAACATATGTTCTCATTCCGTCCGACGCCTCTGCTTATCTGTCCCGGCTGCGTCCCACCGGGGCGGAGTACGAGGTTCTCGGTTCGTTTGCCCTAGGAGGTCGATGACAGGTGGACAAAAACGAAGCACTCGACGTCGCGCTCGGCCAGATCGAGCGCCAGTTCGGCAAGGGGTCGGTCATGAAGATGAACGACCGGGCCGCCGTCTCGGTGGGCGCGGTCTCGACCGGGTCCCTCGCGCTCGATCTCGCACTCGGCGTCGGTGGGCTGCCCCGCGGACGCGTCGTCGAGATCTTCGGTCCCGAGTCGTCGGGCAAGACGACTCTCGTCTACCACGTCATCGCGGAGGCGCAGCGGCGCGGCGGCATCTGCGCATTCATCGACGCGGAGCACGCGATGGATCCCGCGTACGCGAAGCGCATCGGCGTGAACATCGACGAGCTGCTCGTCTCGCAGCCCGACACGGGGGAGCAGGCGCTCGAGATCTGCGAGCTCCTCATCCGCTCCGGCGCGCTCGACGTCGTCGCCATCGACTCGGTCGCGGCGCTGACGCCGAAGGCGGAGATCGAGGGCGAGATGGGCGACTCGCACGTCGGCCTGCAGGCGCGGCTCATGAGCCAGGCGCTGCGCAAGCTCGCGGGCACGCTCAACCGCACCGACACGATCTGCCTGTTCACGAACCAGTTGCGCGAGAAGATCGGCGTCATGTTCGGCAACCCCGAGACGACGCCCGGCGGTCGCGCGCTGAAGTTCTACTCGTCCGTGCGCCTCGACATCCGCCGCATCGAGACGCTGAAGGAAGGCGTCGAGGCATACGGCAACCGCGTGCGCGTGAAGGTCGTGAAGAACAAGGTCGCGCCGCCGTTCAAGCAGGCCGAGTTCGACATCATCTACGGCTCCGGCATCTCGTGGGAGGGCACGGTCCTCGACACGGGCATCGAGCGGAAGGTCGTGACGAAGTCCGGCTCGTACTTCAGCTTCGGCGACGAACGCCTGGGCCAGGGCCGGCAGAACGCGACCGCGTTCCTGAAGGAGCATCCCGACGTGACGCAGCAGATCCTCCAGCGGCTCCAGATCGAGGTCGGCCCGGAGCAGATCGTGTCCGCACGGCTGCTGCCGGTCGTGGAGGAGCCGGCGCCGAACGGGAAGCCGTCGAAAGCGAAGGCCGAGGAAGCGATCGAGGCGGCCGCTCAGGCCTCCTGATGCCCACGGTCACGTCGCTGCGCGAGCGGCCGCGGGGGCGCGTCGACGTCGAGCTCGACGGCGCGCCCTGGCGGACCCTGCCGGCGGACGCGGTCGTGCGCTCGGGCCTCCTCGTCGGGCGGGCGCTCGACCGTGAGGTGGCGCGAACGCTCGCGCGCGAGCTGCGGCGGGCCGACGCTCTCGGCGTCGCCGTGCGGGCGCTCCGGCACCGCGACCTCTCTCGCCGGGCGCTCGCGGCTCGGATCGATTCGCCGGCGCGGGAGGAGGCGCTCGAGGCGCTCGAACGGAGCGGGATCCTGGACGATGGGCGAGCGGCGGCCAGCCGGGCGGCCACGCTCGCACGGCGGGGCTGGGGGGACGAGGGGATCCGCGACCGCCTCGAGCACGACGGTTTCGCCGGGGAGCCCCTCGAGGCGGCGATTGCCGCCCTCGAGCCGGAGCACGAGCGCGCGTGTGCACTGCTCGCGCAGGGCCGGAGCGAGCGGTGGCTGGCAATGCGGGGATTTGCACGGGAGCCGTGATCGGCGGTACGATCCGCCACACGCTCCATTCACCGTTTTGCCTGCTAACGAGCTTTTCCGAAACGCTTCACACGCTGTGAGACACCACTCTCGATCCTTCTCGAAACGCCGGAGGCTGCCGCAGAGGTAAGCGGCGCAACGGCGGGCGCGCGCGTGCGCGCCGAGGACAGCTGAGCGACCCGGAACGGCCGCGTGCAG
>DASXLN010000141.1:0-15829 GCA_036496165.1 Gaiellaceae bacterium
TCGAAGTTCCAGAGCGGCAGATCCTCGAGCGTCGGCGTCTGGCCGAACGCAACGATCTTCGTCTTGCTGCGCAGGTTCGGCGTTGGCTGGTAGCCGTCGAGCCAGATGTATTCGAGCTTGTACTTGGTCATCTCGTCGCTCCTTGTCCCGGACCAACAAAAAAGCCCCACGACTCCGCGAGTCGTGAGGCCCCATTGCCTCGGCGCCCGCCCTCCGTGGGCGAACACCTGCTCGGAATGTATCAGTGGGAGCGGCTGGGCGTCCAGGCCGCGGCGGCGATGCCGAGCCCGATGAGGATCGAGCCGCCGAACCACCGCTCGAAGCGGGCGATCTTCCGGGAGCCCCGCAGCCGGTCGGCGACCGCGCCCGCGACGAAGGCGTACGTGCTGTCGCTGAGGAAGCCGAGGACGGCGAAGCTCGCCCCGAGCACGAGCACCTGGAGCCAGACGTGCCTCGCGTTCGGGTCGACGAACTGCGGGATGAACGCGAAGATGAAGACGATCGTCTTCGGATTCGTCAGGTTGACGACGACGCCCTGCGTGTAGGCGCGACGCCGAGTCCTCGGCCGGCCCTCCTCCTCGAGCCTGTCCTCCGCCGGTGTGAGGAGCCGCCGCACGCCGAGGAAGATGAGGTACGCGGCGCCGACGTACTTGACCGCGTCGAACGCCGCCCGCGAGGCGAGGATGAGCGACGACAGGCCCGCCGTCGCGAGCCCGACGTGGACGAACGTCCCGGTCGTGATGCCCGCACACGACGCGATTCCGCCGGACCGGCCCATCTCGATGCTGCGCGTGACGACATAGAGGACGGCCGGCCCGGGAATGGCGAGGAGCGCCATGCCGGTGGCGAGGAAGACGACGTAGGTCGAGAGCGAGGGCACGTCAGAGACCGTACAAGGACGCGACCTGACGAGCCGTCGCCGCAACCTGATCGCGCAGCTCGGCCGGCTCGAGCACCTCGAGGTCGGAGCCGTGGCGCAGGAGCTCGCGAACCGCCTGCTCGAAGCTCTCGAACACGAGCGTGCGCTCCCCCTTCGGGCCGCGAGCCTTGACCTCGACGCGCGGGCGGCTCTCCTCGAACGCGCGCGACCAGTCCTGCCAGTAGGCGGAGAGCTCGAAGTCGTCGGGCCGCGCGCACGTCTCCTCGAGCGCACGGACGGAGACGACCCGGGAGACGCGGTACACGCGCATGCCGGCGACGCGGTGCGCGACGAGGTACCAGGCGCCCGCCTTCAACACGAGCCCGAGCGGGTCGATCGTCCGCTGGACGACACGGTTGCCCTCGCGGTACCGGATGCGGACGCGGCAGCCCCGCCATACGGCCGAGGCGAGGTCGGGAAGGTGCGGGACACTGTCCTCGGCGCGGAACCAGCCGCGTGCGTCCAGATGGAAGAGTCGCTGCGCGCGCGTCGCGCGCTCCTGCAACTCGGATGGGAGGGCGGCGAGGAGCTTCAGCCGCGCCGCGGCCAGCTCGCCGCCGAGGCCGAGCTCGGCGACGGGCCCGGTGACCCCGGCGGCGAAGAGCGCCTCCGCCTCGTCGCCGGTGAGGCCGGTGAGCCGGGTGCGGTAGCCCCCCGCGAGCCGGTAGCCGCCCGCCGGCCCGCGGACGGCCTCGACGGGCACGCCGGCAGCGGCCAGCGACTCGACGTCGCGATGGACGGTCCGGACCGACACCTCCAGCCGCTCGGCGATGTCGGCGGCCGTCAGCTGGCCGCGCGTCTGGAGCAGGAGCAGGAGCGAGACGAGTCGGGTGGCGCGCATCTGAATCGGACCCTAGGACACAAACATGACAGAAGGTGGCCTCTTTATCTGCCAGAGTCCCAGACATGAACATCTGGGACGACGAGTGGGGAGAGCAGGGTGAGGACTGGTCCGGGGGAGGTGGCCTGGCGAAGCGCCTCGTGCCGAGCGGGCCGCAGCTCGGGGCGTCGGTGTACGAGCTCGGGCCCGGCAACTTCGCCGTCTACCACGCCCATCACGGCTCGGAAGAGTTGCTGATCGTCCTGCGCGGCCGCCCGACGCTCAGGACCCCCGAGGGCGAGCGGCAGCTCGCCGAAGGTGACGCGGTCCATTTCACGACCGGACCCGAGGGAGCGCACGGGCTTCGCAACGACACCGAGGAACCGGTGCGTTACGTGATGGCGGGGATCCGCGTGTCGCCCGAGATCGCCGAGTACCCGGACCTGAAGCAGGTCACCGGCCAGTCGCGGCACGGGATCTTCTTCATCCACGACGTCGAGGAGGAGTCGTGAGCGAACGAGAGGAAGGCACAGTCGTCGAGCTGCTCATGCGCGAGCCGGAGATCGTCGCGTGGCTCGAGGATTACCGTCCTCTGCCGGAAACGGCGGAGGACGACGAGCACGAGCCGCCGCACGCGGCGTGAATTTGACGTTGTCCGGTTAAGCCTCTATGGTCCGCAGGCCATGTTGCTCGGTTACGTGATGAACACGCCCACGGTCGTCTGCCTCGGCAGCGCTGTGGTCCAGCGCGGCCGTTAGGTCCGCGCACCGCCTTCTCCGGCGGCCAGTCGTTCTCCGTATCCCACTCGTTTCACAAGGAGCAGCATGTCGTCTTTTGCAGCACCCCCATCTCTGAGCACGTCCGTCCGCCGTGACGTCCCTGCGGTGGAAGTCGACAACCTGACAAAGGTCTTCCGCCGGCGCGACCGGAAGGCGGGACGCTTCGCGCGCCGCTCTCTCCCCGCACTGAAGGACGTCACCTTCACGATCGAACGCGGCGAGTGCGTCGCCATCCTCGGCCAGAACGGCTCGGGGAAGTCGACGCTCGTCCGCCTGCTGTCGACGCTCCTCCTCGAGGACGGCGGCAGCGCTCGCATCTTCGGGCACGACGCATTCCGCGAGTCCCGGACGATTCGCCGGCTCGTGAACCGCGTCTCCGTGGAGGCGAGCTTCTTCAAGAAGATGTCCGCGCAGGAGAACCTCTCCTACGCGGCGCGCTTCTACGGCATGACGCCGGCGCAGACGCGGACCGCGATCCCCGAGATCCTCTCGAAGGTCGGCTTCCCGCCGGACCGCCGGACCGAGTCGATGATGAACCTGTCTCGCGGAATGCAGCAGAAGGTCGCGCTCGCACGCGCGCTCCTGACCTCGCCCGTCCTCTTGCTCCTCGACGAGCCGACGACGGGTCTCGACCCGCGGTCGAAGCTCGAGGTGCAGGAGTTCATCCGTGAGGTGAGACGCACGCACGACGCGACGATCCTGCTCTGCACGCACGACATGGCGGAAGCGGAGGCGCTCGCCGATCGCGTCGGCCTGCTCGACCGCGGCGAGCTCCTCTTCCTCGAGCCCGTGGCGGAGGTCAAGCGCCGCTACGGCGTACAGACGCTCGAGGAGGCGTTCTTCGCCGCCACCGGGCGCACGTTCGAGGAAGAGAACGACGACGACGAGTTGAGGGAGGTGTTCGGATGACGACCATCGGAGCAACGATGCGAAACGAGCTCATCGGCCTCGGTGGCTTCGTCGAGCGCAACGTCTACCTCACGAAGCGATACATCCTCTGGGACATCGCCTTCATGATCTGGACGATCGCGAACACGCTCACGATCGTGTTCATCGCGCGCGTCGAGAACTTGCCGAAGGCGAAGGAGAACGAGCTCGCCACGATCCTGCTCGTCGGAGCGGTCATCTGGGCGTTCCTCGGGATCATCTTCGAGTTCATGACGGAGACGGTCGCGTGGGAGCGCTGGGAGGGCACGATCGAGTACACGTTCATGGCGCCCGTGTCGCGGACGATGCACCTGTTCGGTCAGGGAGCGTTCGCGGTGCTGTACGGGCTCATCCGGGCGACGATCCTGTTCTTCGCGGTGGCGGCCTTCATCGGGCTGCACGTCCCGCATGCCAACTACGGCGCCGCGTTCGCCTTGCTCGCGATCGCGTCCGTGTCGTTCATCGGCGTCGGGATGATGACGTCCGTGTTGCCGCTCATCTCTCCGGAGAAGGGCGCGCAGCTCGGCTTCGTCGCGCAGGGAGTGATGCTCGTCGTCTCGGGCGTCTACTACCCGGTGTCGGTGATGCCGCACTGGATGCAGCTCGTCGCCAAGGTGTCGCCGGCGACGTACGTCCTGCGCGGCGACCGTGCGTCGATCGTCAGCGGCACCGGGATCGCGTGGGCCGACGTGTGGCCGCTCGTGATCATCGCGGTCGCGTCGATGCCGCTCGGGCTCGCCATCTTCAGCGTCGGCGAGCGGCACGCGAAACGGCACGGAAAGCTGAAGAGGTCGGGATGAAGGACTGGTTCGCAGGCAGGGTCGCCGAGCACTACGACGAGGACACCGCCGACATGCCGGTCAAGCCGGTGGTCGAGTTCCTCGCGCCGCTCGGCGGCGGCGGAGCCCTCGAGTTCGCGGTCGGCACCGGGCGCGTCGCACTGCCGCTGGCGGCGCGGGGCGTCCGGGTCGCGGGCATCGACCTCTCGCCGGACATGGTCGCGCAGCTGCGCCGCAAGTCAGCCGACGTCCCGATGGAGATCGGCGACATGACGACGACGCGGATCGACGAGGCCTTCTCGCTCGTCTACATCGTCTTCAACTCGATCAACAACCTGACGACCCAGGATGCACAGATCGCCTGCTTCGAAAATGCCGCCCGACACCTCGTGCCGGGCGGCTGCTTCGTCGTCGAGGTCGGCGTCCCGAACACGCGCCGGCTCGAGGTCTTCGACCTGAGCGACACGCACATCGGCGTGGACGAGTACGACCTCGACAGCCAGCGGCTCGTGTCCCACCACTTTTCGTTCCGCGACGGAATCTGGAGGCGGGCCTCGGTGTCGTTCCGCGCCGTCTCTCCGGACGAGCTCGACCTGATGGCGCGGCTCGCCGGCATGCGGCTGCGCGAGCGGTGGAGCGACTGGGACCGCGCGCCGTTCACCGCCGAGAGCACGAAGCACGTCTCCGTCTGGGAGAAGACGTGATTCCGCTTCCGATCGAGACGGAGCGGCTCGTGATCCGGCCGCTCCGGCTCGAGGACGCCGAAGACCTGCGGCAGCCGGAGGACTGGATCCGGGAGAAGGTCGACCGCTTCGAGCGGGACGGGGGCATGAGCCTCTGGGCAGCCGTCGAGCGAGCGACCGGACGCGCGGTCGCGCTCGCCGGCCTCCAGTGGGAACAGATCGAGGAGCGGCGCGAGCTCGACCTCGGCTGCGTCGTCGCGCCGGACGCACGGCTCGAGGGCTACGCGACCGAGGCGTCGGAAGCGATCGTCTGCGCAGCGTTCGCGGCCGGGTACGAGCGGATCACCGCGATGACCGGGCCCGAGAACGCGGCAGCGCTGCACGTGCTCGGCAAGCTCGCCTTCACGCCGCTCGGCGAGACGACGTTCGAGGGGCGCCGCTACGCGTTCTTCGTCAGGTGCCCAGGCGATCGAGGCACGCCCGGAGCCCCTCGCGCCAGTGCGGCAGGCGCGGCGCATCCGGGCGCTCGCTCCTGAGCACGGAGTAGGCAGGACGCGGCGCCGGCCGCCCGAGCTCGGCCGTCGTGATCCGCCGCACGCGGCAGTCGATCCCGGCCTCCTCGAAGATCGCCTCCGCGAAATCCGCCCAGGTGCAGTCCCCATCCGCCGCGACGTGCCAGACACCGCGGGGCAGATCGACGATCGCACGCGACGCCTCCGCGAGGTGGCCGGCGTACGTCGGCGATCCGCGCTGGTCGTCGACGACTGCGACCTCGTCGCGCTCGCGGCCGAGCGCGAGCATCGTCCGCACGAAGTTGCGGCTCGTCCACCCGAAGACCCACGACGAGCGGATGATCCACGCGTCGCCGTCGACGGCGACGGCCTCGCCCTGCAGCTTCGTGCGCCCGTATGCCGACTGCGGACCGGGTGCGTCCGACTCGACGTACGGCTCGCGCTTGCGGCCGTCGAAGACGTAGTCGGTGGAGAAGTAGACGAATGGGACGCCGAGCTCGGCGACGTGCTGGGTCCCGCCGACGTTCACCGCAGCGGCCGACTGCGGGTCCGCTTCCGCGCCGTCGACGTCGGTCCACGCGGCCGCGTGCAGCACGAGGTCGACCTCTCCGAGCGGAGGCGGCGGCAGCGTCACGTCCCAGTCGTCGCGCGTCAGTCCCACGGCGCCGGGGAACGCCTCGAGCAGGGCCGCGCCGAGCTGGCCGCCGGCGCCGGTTACGACGACGCGTCGCGTGCCGAGAGGATCGGCGATGAGGTGCTCCACAGATGACGAACGCGCTCGTCGTTCCACGGCACGCTGTGCTCATCCGGGCTCGCCCCGTCGTACTCCTCGGTGACGAGGTAGGTGAAGAGGCAGTCGGTGAGCGCCTCGTAGCCGTGCGCGTGGATGCCGGGGACGTAGATCGCGACGGGATTGTCGTCGCCGATGTCCTCGGTGAACGTCTCGCCGGAGGCGCGGTCGAGAACGACGACGCGCACCATGCCGGAGAGGCAGACGAAGACGTCGTCCTGCCCGCGCTCGTGGAAATGCAGGCCGCGCACGACGCCCTTGCGCGAGAACGAGAGGTTCGCCTGCTTGAACGGCTTCGGCAGCGAACTCGCACGCGCGAGCTCCGCGAACCAGCCACGCTCGTCCTCGTGCCGAGTGAGCTCGATGCGCCGGAGGCCCTCGATCACCGGTTCACTCCCGTCGCACGGACGAAGTCGTTCACCTGGTAGTACGCGTCGATCGACTCGCCGGCGTCGCCCCAGAAGCCGCCGACGACGTCCGCCTCCATCATCCCGCGCGAGACGTACCAGTTGTTCACGTCGGTGATCTCGAGCTCGCCGCGACCCGACGGCTCGAGCGTCGGCAGCACCTCCCACACCTGCGCGTCGTAGAAGTACGCACCGGTGACGGCGTACCGGCTCGGCGGCGTCTCCGGCTTCTCGAGGATCTCGACGACGCGGTCGCCGTCCATGCGCGCGACGCCGAGATGGCGGAGGTGCTCATCGGTGTCGACCTGCGAGAGGACGATGCGCGCGCCGGCACCCTGACGTGAGAAGTTCGCGACGATGGGGCTGAGCGAGTGCTCGAACACGTTGTCGGCGAGCAGCACGCAGACCTTGTCGCGCGCGACGAAGCGCTCTGCGAGCGCGAACGCCTCGGCGATCCCACCCGCCTCCTCCTGGTACGCGTAGAAGAGACGGTCGACGCCGTGCTCGTGCCCGTTGCCGAGCAAGCGGAAGAACTCGCCGGCGTGCGTCCCGCCGGTGACGAGCATCACCTCGTCGATGCCCGCGCGCACGAGCGCCTCGACCGCGTACGTCACCATCGGCCGGTCGTACAGCGGCAGGAGGTGCTTGTTCGTGATCCGCGTCAGCGGATGCAGGCGCGAACCGGTGCCGCCGGCGAGGATGACACCCTTCACGGGCGCGATGGTAGTGCACCTGCCGTTCGCCGCCGCCGAGAGGTACGGGAGGAAGGGAGGAGCCCCTCGGCGGCGCAAGCGCGAACGGAATTACGGGTGGGCCGGAAGCACGAGGAGCAGCACGGTGAACGCGGCCGTCAGGGTGACGATCAGGCGCATGACCGGGACCTCGGTTCCATGGCATCGACGATACGCCGGTGCCGTCAAGGGTCCGTTTCGGGTGTGCAAGGAAACGGTTAGGTTTGCGGCGATGGCAACACGGCCCCGGCGAAGCTGCCTGACGGTGCCGGCGTCGAGCCCGCGGATGCTTGCGAAGGCCGCGGACCTGCCGGCGGACGAGGTCGTCGTCGATCTCGAGGACGGCGTCGCGCCGGCCGAGAAGGCCGCGGCGCGCGGCCGGCTCGGCGAGGCCTCCGCACGGGGGACGCTCGCGGTGCGGATCAACGGGGTCGGCACCGAGTGGTGGCGCGACGACATTGCCGCCGTCGCCGACCGGCGGCCCGACGTCGTCGTGCTGCCGAAAGCGGCCTCCGCCGACGACGTCCTCCGCGTCGCCGAGCTGCTGCCGAACGGCATCGCGCTCGAGGTCCAGATCGAGTCGGCGCGCGGGCTCGTCGAGGTCGAGCACATCGCCGCCGCCGACGCGCCGGTCGAGGCGCTCGTGTTCGGGCCGGGAGACTTCGCCGCGTCGATGGGGATCCCTGTGCTGACGATCGGCGCCGGCGCATTCGACTACGCCCTCGCGCGCATCGCCGTCGCAGCGCATGCGTATGGGTTGCAAGCCATAGACGGGCCGTACGCCGACCTGCGCGATCTCGACGGCCTACGCCGCGCTGCAGCGACCGCTCTTGCGCATGGCTACGACGGAAAGTGGGTCCTTCACCCGGATCAGATCGAGCCTGTGAACGAGACGTTCACGCCGTCAGCCGAAGAGCTCGAACGGGCGCACCGCATCCTCGCCGCGGCCGGCGGGGTCACCGTCGTCGACGGCGACATGGTCGACGACGCGACGAAGCGGATGGCCGCCGGCGTGCTTGCCCGCGCCGGTGAACGGGTACCGGGCGGGGAGTGACCGGACGCCCACGCGACGTCGACGACCTCCGGGTCGAGATCCAGGAGCTGTTCGCCGAGCTGTGGCAGGTGCCGCGGTTCTCCGGCATGCACCAGCGCCATCGTCCGCAGTGCGACTGCTTCCGTCTCGACGACCCGCCCGAGCTGCACGTCGTGGTCGAGCTTCCGGGCGCGGACCCCGAGTCGGTGCGCATCTCCGCCACCGGCGACGTGCTCGTCGTCAGCGGGCGCCGCGAGCGGCCTCGGATCGCGGGAGCGCGGTACCAACAGCTCGAGATCGAGTACGGCGACTTCGAACGGCGCGTCGAGCTCGGCGAGCACGTCGACGCATCCCTCGCGCACGCGTCCTACGAGCGTGGGCTCCTCCGCGTCGTCCTGCCGCTGGAGCCCGCATGAGCGAGATCGTCGCGATCACGGCCGAGGAGCAGAAGCTCGCGGAGGAGCTCGCCGAGGAGCTGCCGCCCGCGCTGCCGGTGCTGCCGCTGAAGGACACGGTCGTCTTCCCGGCGTCGATGACGCCGCTCGCGATCGGCCAGGACCGGTCGATCGCGCTTGTCGACGACGTGCTCGCGGGTGACCGGCTGCTCGCGCTCGTCACGGTCGCGAACGGCGAGGCCGAGACTCCGGGCTGGGACGACGTGTACCGCGTCGGCACCGCTGCAATCGTGCACAAGATGATCCGCGTTCCCGACGGGACGCTGCGCGTGCTCGTGCAGGGGCTCCGCCGCGTCCGCGTCGACGAGCGGGTGCAGGACGACCCGTATCTCCTCGCCGAGGTGACCGAGCAGCCGGACCTCGTCGAGCAGTCGAAGGAGCTCGAGGCGCTGACGCGCAACGTGCAGATGCTCTTCGGCCGGATCATCGGGCTCGTCCCGTATCTGCCCGAGGAGCTGCAGATCGCCGCGGCCAACGTCGACGACCCGAGCGCGCTGTGCAGTCTCGTCGCGTCGACGATCCGTCTCAAGACGGAGGAGAAGCAGCGGCTGCTCGAGCTCGTCGACGTGTCGGAGCGTCTGCGCGAGGTGTCGCTCATCCTCAACCGCGAGCTGGAGATGGTCGAGCTCGGGACGAAGATCCAGACGCAAGTGCAGTCGGAGCTCGAGAAGGGCCAGCGCGAGTTCTTCCTCCGCCAGCAGTTGAAGGCGATCCAGGACGAGCTCGGCGAGGGCGACCCCGAACAGGCCGAGGTGAACGAGCTGCGCACGCGCATCGCGGAGATCGAGCTGCCGGAGGAGGCGGAGAAGGCGGCGACGCGTGAGCTCGGCCGGCTCGAGCGCCTCCCGTCCGCGGCGGCCGAGTACGGCGTCATCCGGACGTACCTCGACTGGATCGCGACGCTCCCGTGGGGAGTGACCACCACCGACAACCTCGATCTCGCGCGCGCACGCGAGGTGCTCGACGAGGACCATTACGACCTCGAGAAGGTGAAAGAGCGCATCATCGAGCACCTCGCGGTGTCGAAGCTGCGGAAGGACCCGTCGGGACAGATCCTGTGCTTCGTCGGCCCGCCCGGCGTCGGCAAGACGTCGCTCGGACAGTCGATCGCGCGCACGCTCGAGCGGAAGTTCGTCCGTCTCTCCGTCGGCGGCGTGCGCGACGAGGCGGAGATCCGCGGCCACCGACGCACGTACATCGGCGCGATGCCCGGCTCGATCATCCGCGCGCTGCGCGACGCCGAGTCGATGAACCCGGTGGTGCTCATCGACGAGATCGACAAGATGGGAGCCGACGTGCGCGGCGATCCCGCGAGCGCGATGCTCGAGGTGCTCGACCCCGAACAGAACAAGACGTTCCGCGACCACTACCTCGACCTGCCGTTCGACTTGTCGAAGGTGCTGTTCATCTGCACTGCCAACACGATCGACACGATCCCGCCGCCGCTGCTCGACCGCATGGACACGATCTCGCTCTCCGGCTACACCGAGGAGGAGAAGCTCGGCATCGCGAAGCGCTATCTCGTCCCGAAGCAGATCGAGGCGCACGGCCTCGATCGGGCGCGGATCGCGATCCCGGAGAAGACGCTGCGGCTGCTCGTCCGCGAGTACACGCGGGAAGCCGGCGTGCGCGGCCTCGAGCGGCGCATCGCCGACGTGTGCCGAAAGGCGGCGCGCCTCGTCGCCGAAGGGCACGAGGCGAAGATCACCGTGTCGGAGCGGCGCGCACGCACGTGGCTCGGGCCGCGGAAGTACAGCGGCGAGGCGAGGCGGCGGACGTCCGACGCCGGCGTCGCGACGGGCCTCGCCTACACCGCCGCCGGGGGAGACGTCCTCTTCGTCGAGGCGCAGGCGTACCCGGGCAAAGGCCGCCTGACCATCACCGGCCAGCTCGGCGACGTCATGCGCGAGTCGGCGCAGGCCGCGCTCTCGTGGGTCCGTTCCCACTCCGCCGACCTGGGGCTGCCGGAGGATTGGTTCTCCGAGCACGACGTCCATCTGCACGTCCCAGCCGGAGCGGTGCCGAAGGACGGGCCGTCCGCGGGGATCACGATGGCGACGGCGATCGCGTCGCTCGTCCGCGGCAAGCCGGTGGCCGACGACCTCGGCATGACCGGCGAGCTGACCCTCACGGGGCAGGTGCTCCCGATCGGCGGCGTGCGCGAGAAGGCACTCGCGGCCCAGCGGGCCGGCCTCCGCCGCGTCGTCCTCCCGCGCGAGAACGAGCCCGACCTCGCGGAGCTTCCGTCGGAGACCCGCCGCGAGGTCGAGTTCCTGCTGGTCGACTCGATCGAAGAGGCGTTCAACGCCGCGTTCAACGGAGCGAAGGCGGGGGTACGATCACCGGTGTCCACAGGAGAAAGGAACGGCGCACATGCCCAAGACGACGGACAAGGTCTCTGACGCGGCTTCGACGGTGAAGCCGTATTTCGAGCGCGCGTTGCACGACGCAGAGTTGCGCGACAACGTCCGCAGCGCGTACGACTCTGCCCGCGCGATCTACGACGAGCTGATCGGTGACCGCGGCGTGACCGGCGTCGCCAAGCGCGTCGCGACCGATCGCGACATCCAGGACGAGCTGCGCTCCGCGATCGCCGACCTGCGCACGGCTGCCGACCGCGTGCGCGGCAAGGAGGAGCACAAGAGCCGCTACTCGGGCCTGCTGCTCGTCGGTCTCGTGCTCGCCGTCCTGTTCAATCCGATCACCGGGCCGCAGATCCGCAAGTGGATCTCCGGGCGGGTCTTCGGTGATAGCGACGGGTTCACGTACCAGGGCGGCAACGGCTCGAACAATTAGTGCAACGCCGGGTCGAGCGCGACCCGGACGAGGACCGCGCCGGCTCTCGGCGCGTTCGCTGCGAGCGCGGTGGGCGTCCAGTCGGCGCCCGCCTCGAACCTGAGGTACTTCAGATGCCGCCACCCGCGCAGGTACGACGTCGGATCGACGGCGCCATCGTACCCGCGGTCGAGCAACCCGACCGGGTGGACCTCGAAGTGCAGGTGGTACGGCGTCCCCTCTGCGTCGCCCGTGTCGCCGACGAAGCCGAGGACATCCCCTGCGTTCACGATCGCGCCGTTCACAGCGAGCGGCGAGTACGCGGACAGGTGCGCGTAATAGAACTCGTTCCCGCGGTCGTCGATGAGCCAGAGCCGCCGGCCGCCGACGCGTTCCCACCCGACGGAGAAGACGACCCCGTGCGCGACGGCGAGGACGGGGGCGCCGAGCGGCGCAAAGACGTCGTCGCCGTGGTGCCAACCGCCGGGCGCGTCCGGGCGCGACGCGCCGAACGTGTCGCCCCAGGCGACCGGGCCGTACACGGGGAAGACGTAGCCGCTCTCGCCGAGGCGCGGCGTCATCGCCGGCGGCCGGCTCGGAATCGTGCCGGCGGGCGCGACGACGATCGTCGGGATCGGCGCCGGCGGCTTCTTGGCCGCGACGCCGAGCAGGAGGACGAGGGCGGCGGCGATCGGTGTGAGTCGAAGCACTACGAGCCGAGATGCTCGCGCGCGAACGCGCGGAAACGCGCACGCGTCTCCTCGTCGGGCCCGAGCGGGCCCTCCTCGGCGTACCGCGGGTCGGCCGCAACCTCTTCCGCCACCATCCGCACCTCGGCCGTGAGCGCGGCGCGATGCTCGGGATCGCGCAGCAGCGACTCGACCCAGCTCTCGGATCCGTCGTACGCGGGCACGTCGTTGTCGAAGAGGAGCTGGCCGAGCAGGATGCCGCACCGGATGTAGGCGAACGTCCGGAAGGCGAGCAGCCGGTGCGGCGTCTCGATGAGCTTCGCGATGTCCTCGTTCTCACGCTCGATCCGCTCGACGATGCCCCCGAGGGGCTCGTCGACGAGGGGGATCCAGAGGTCGTCGAGCTCGGTCATGCCCCGAATTATGTCCGTTTCCCTCGCGCGCGCCACGCGATCTGGGCGGCCGTGGCGAGAAGCACGACGGCGAACAGCTTTCGCAGGAGCGACTCCGGCACCACCTGCGCCAGCTGGGCGCCTCCCACCGCCGAGGCGGCGGCGGCGAGCCCGACGACGGCGGCCCCGCGCCAGCGAACGTTGCCGTAGCGCTGCTGCCGCCAGACCCCGACGGCGACGGTGGGGATGATCGCCAGCAGCGACGTCGCCTCCGCATGCAGCTGCGTCAGGCCGAGCCAGGTCAGCGTCGGCACGAACAGGATCCCGCCGCCGACGCCGAACAGCCCCGAGAGAACGCCGGCGACGACTCCGAGGATGACGGCGAGGACGTACGTCACTTGACCAGGAGATCGATGGCGATGCCGACGAGGAGGACGGCGAACGCGAGCGAGAGCGCGCGCGCGTGCACACGCTGCTGTATCGCGGCGCCGCCGAGCGCGCCGGCCGCGGCGGGAATGCCGAGCAGCGCCGCGTAATCGGCCTGCACGTCGTGGTGGAAGAGGTACGCAGCCACGCCGGCGATCGCGGTGATCCCGATCGCCGCGAGCGAGGTCGCTGTCGCCGACCGGATGTCCCAGCGCACGACGATGAGCAGCAGCGGAACCACGATGATGCCGCCGCCGACCCCGAAGAGCGCGCTGAAGAACCCTGCGGCCAGACCGATCAGGACCAGGCGCACCGGCCTATGCTAGAGCCGTGGCTGCGTTGCTGGAGCAGCTCGCGGCCGAGCCGCAGCTGGCCGCCCTCTTCCTCGACTTCGACGGTGTCCTCGCGCCGATCGTCGAGCATCCGGACGACGCGTACCCCCCGCCGGAAGCGCGTCGCGAGCTCGCGCGGCTTGCCGGCCGGTACGCGCTCGTCGCAGTCGTCTCGGGGCGTGCGGGCGAGGACGTCGCCCGGCGCGTCGGCGTCGACGGCGTGCGGATCGTCGGATCGCACGGGCTCGAGCTCGATCCGGAAGCGGATGCGTGGCGCGAGCGCATCGACGCGTTCGCCCGCGCGGCGGAGTGGCCGGACACGGAGTTGAAGGGGCTCGCCGTCTCGTTCCACTTCCGGCGCGCAGAGGACGAGGATGCGGCGCGAGCCGCGCTCGAGAACGTCGCGGCGCGGGCGCGTTCGGACGGGCTCGTTGCGCGGTTCGGGCGCAAGGTGCTCGAGGTGCTGCCGCCGCTCGCGGCGAACAAGGGAACCGCAGTCGCCGCGCTCCTCACCGAGTCGGGTCTGCGACGCGCGCTCGTCGCGGGAGACGACACGACCGACCTCGATGCCTTCCGCGCGCTCGACGGGCTCGACCTCGCCGTACGCGTGGCGGTCGCGGCGGAGGAGTCGCCGCCGGAGCTGCGCGACGAGGCCGACGTCGTCGTCTCCTCGACCGATGCCTTTCTCGAGCTGCTGCGATGCATGTAGACGAGGCAGTCCTCGCTCCAGTTCGCGCGCGCTTCGGCACGCCGGCGACGCTCCGCTGGGAAGGCGACATCAGCGACGTCGAATGGGCCGTCGCGACCTACAACCCGAAACGCACACACGACGTCACACTCTTCATCCTCGACGTTGCGGGGCGGCTCGCGCTCATTCGCAAGCCGCAGTTCGAGCGCGACGTGTGGCGCACGCCGGGCGGCGGCATCCAACCCGGCGAGGACTTCGTCGCCGGCGCCGTCCGCGAGGCGCTGGAGGAGACCGGGCTCCATGTCGAGCTGCGCAGGTACCTCGTCGATGCGCATGCGCTCTTCAGGAACGAGGGGCGCGAGCTCCCGTGGCGCACGCATGTCTTCCTCGCGGAGACGAGCGACGACGAGATTGTCATCGGCGACCCGCACGAGATCGCGGAGGCACGCTGGGGGACGCCCGCCGAGCTCGCCGGCCCGTTGCGTGAGCGCCTGCTCTCGACCGGCCGCGCCTTCTGGCGCTACCGGGTGGCGCTGCACGACGCCGCGCTTCAGGCCTTGGAGACGCGCACCGCCGTTCCATAGGCGCAGATCTCGGTCCAGCCGGGGCCGAGCTCGGACGTGTCGAAGCGCATCGCGATGATCGCGTTCGCGCCCTTGCCCTCCGCCTCCGTCTGCATCCGCTCCATCACTTCGTGGCGGCTGTCGACGAGCGCCTTCGTCATCCCTTTCAGCTCGCCCCCGACGATCGACTGAGCTGCGCGCCGATCTGCGAGCCGACGTTGCGCGAGCGGACGGTCAAGCCCATCACCTCGCCGAACACTTCGTTCACCGTGTATCCCGGAATGTCGTTCATCGTCGTGACGATCATCGGTTCAACACCTCCCATGCGCGGCGCACGTCCTCCTCGGTCGTGCGCGCATTGCCGATTGCGAGCCTGAGCACGTAGCGGCCGTCGAGCCGCGTGTGCGAGAGAAAGATCTCACCGCCGCGGTTCGCCCGCTCGAGGATGGCCTCGTTCTCCTCGTCGGAGCCGCTCCGCCGGAAGCACACGAGCGAAAAGCGCAGGGGCGCGACGAGCTCCCAGTCTGGGCTCTCCTCCACCCAGCCGGCGAACAATCGTGCGAGCCGGATGTGCTCGCGGTGGATCGCGCGCAGCCCCTCGGCGCCGTAACAGCGGAGGACGGCCCAGAGCTTCAGCGAGCGGAAGCGGCGGCCGAGCGCCGGCCCGTACTCGGAGAGTGCATATGCGTCCTCCGGTGTCCGCAGGTACTCGGGCACGAGCGAGAACGCCTCGCGGAACTCATCCGGACGGGACGTCCACAGGAGCGAGCAATCGACAGGCACGAGCATCCATTTGTGCGGGTTGACGACGAGGCTGTCCGCGAGCTCGACGCCGTCCTGCGACCACCGCTCCTCGTCGAGGATCCACGACGACCCGGCATACGCGGCGTCGACATGGACCCACGCCCCGGCAGCGCGCGCGCGCTCGGCGATCGCGCGAACGGGGTCGACGGACGCGAACGACGTCGTCCCCACGGTCGGCACGACCACGGCGACGTCACCGAAGTCCTCCGGGACGCGCATACGCAGCTCCTCGTCCGCGGGCTGCTTGCGAAGCTCCATGCCGAGCATCCGCGCCGCTTTCTCGACCGACGAGTGCGCATGCTCGGAGCAGACCACGACGTTGCGG
>DASXLN010000142.1:0-1947 GCA_036496165.1 Gaiellaceae bacterium
GCTGCTCCTGCGTCGAGCTCGCGCGAGCGCATCGCCTTCTGGAACGCCTCCGCGAACGTTCGGCCGATGCCCATCGTCTCGCCGACCGACTTCATCTGCGTGCCGAGCGTGCGGTCGGCGCCGGGGAACTTCTCGAATGCGAAGCGCGGGAACTTGACGACGACGTAGTCGAGCGTCGGCTCGAAGCTCGCGGGCGTCGTCCCGGTGAGGTCGTTCGGGATCTCGTCGAGCGTGTAGCCGACGGCGAGCTTCGCGGCGACCTTCGCGATCGGATAGCCGGTCGCCTTCGACGCGAGCGCGGACGAGCGCGACACGCGTTGGTTCATCTCGATGACGCGCACCTCTCCGGTCTCACGCGAGCGCGCGAACTGGATGTTCGAGCCACCCGTGTCGACGCCGACCGCGCGGATCACCGCGACCGCCGCGTCGCGCAGCTCCTGGTACGCGTCGTCGGCGAGCGTCATCTGCGGCGCGACGGTCACCGAGTCGCCGGTGTGCGTCCCCATCGGGTCGAGGTTCTCGATCGAGCAGACGATGACGACGTTGTCGAGGCGGTCGCGGACGACCTCGAGCTCGAACTCGTCCCAGCCGCGCACCGACTCCTCGACGAGCACTTGGCCGATCGGGCTCTCGCGCAGACCGATCTCGACCTGCTTGCGGAGCTCCTCCCTCGTCCAGACGAAGCCGCCGCCATGACCGCCGAGCGTGAAGGCGGGACGCACGACCGCAGGAGCAGCGAAGTCCGCCACTTGCTCGATTGACGTGACGATGCGCGACGTCGGAACGGCGAGCCCGCAGCTCTCGACCGCGTCCTTGAACAGCTGCCTGTCCTCCGCGCGCTGGATGACGTCGAGGGGCGCGCCGATGAGCTCGATGCCGAGGTCCGCGAGCACACCGGCCTCGGAGAGGTCGCGTGCGAGGTTGAGCGCAGTCTGCCCGCCCATCGTCGGCAGGAGCGCGTCCGGGCGTTCGCGACGGAGGACGTCGGCGACGGACTCGAGGTCGAGCGGCTCGAGATACGTCCGGTCGGCGAACCCTGGGTCGGTCATGATCGTCGCCGGATTCGAGTTGACGACAACGGTGCGGAACCCGTCCTCGCGCAGGACCTTCAGTGCCTGGCAGCCGGCGTAGTCGAACTCCGCAGCCTGGCCGATGACGATCGGCCCCGAGCCGATGATGCAGATGGACTCGATGTCGGTTCTACGCGGCAACGTCGTCCACCCACGTCTCGAGCAGCGGCCACGCATCGTGCGGTCCCGGCCCTGCTTCCGGATGGAACTGGAGCGAGCGAGCGCGCAGCTCCGGGAACGCGAGCCCCTCGACCGTGCCGTCATACAGCGAGACGTGCGTCGCCTGCTCGCCTTCCGCCGGCCGGACCGCGAAGCCGTGGTTCTGGCTCGTGACGAGCACGCGCTGGTTCGCACGCTGCAGCACCGGATGATTCGCGCCGCGGTGGCCGAAGGGCAGCTTGAACGTCTCGTGGCCCGTCGCCATCGCGAGCACCTGGTGGCCGAGGCAGATGCCGAGCACGTTCGTGCGCCCGAGCAGCTCCCGCATCGTCTCCGTCTCCGCGCCCAGCGGCCCGGGATCGCCGGGGCCTGGCGAGAAGAGCACGCCGTCGTAGCCGGCGAGCACGTCGGCGGCGACGTCGTGCGGATGCACGTCGACCGCGGCACCGGCGGCTGCGAGCCTGCGCAGGACCGAGTTCTTCACGCCGTAGTCGACAACGGCGACGCGCACGCGGCCTTCCTCCGCGAAGGTGTACCGCTCGTTCGTCGACACGCCGGCTGCGAGCGCGCGGCCTTCCATCTCGGGGAGCGACCGCGCCGCCTCGACCGCCTCTTCGACGGAGCCGGGGCCGGCGACCGCGACCGCGCGCATCGACCCGAGGTCCCGGATCTTCAGGACGAGCGAGCGCGTGTCGATCCCGGTGAGCGCGACGATGCC
>DASXLN010000143.1:0-3327 GCA_036496165.1 Gaiellaceae bacterium
CTGAGGAACGACGCGGTCTCGCCTGCCTCGAGCACGCCGTCGCCGCGCGCGACGTGGACGAGCGCGTCGGCGACAGCCGCGCGCGCGATCATGTGCGACTCCTGGCCCGTGAGCGGCTCGAGCACGCCGTCGACCATGCGCGCGCGAACGTATTCGTCGCGCGACGCGTTCCGGCGCAGCGAGGCGGCGAGCCTCGCCTGCTCCAGCTGCGGCAGTGGATCCGCGAGCCCCTGCAACGCGCGTAGCGCTGGCTTCACGAGGAGCTCGCAGCCGACGAGCGACGACACCGGGTTGCCCGGCAGGCCGAACACGAGCGTTCGCCCGCGCACGCCGAACGCGACCGGCTTCCCCGGCTTGACCGCGACCTGCCAGAACACCTCGTCGACCCCGAGCTCGGCCTCGATGCTGCGCACGAGGTCGTGCGGCCCGACGGAGACGCCGCCGGAGGTGACGAGCACGTCGGCGTCGAGGCCGCGCTCGATCGCAGCGCGGTGGGCCGCTTCGTCGTCGGCGACGGCCGGCAGCCGCTCGACCTCGGCGCCGACGGCCGCGAGCGCGGTCGCGAGCATCAGCGCGTTCGCCTCGTACACCTGCCCCGGACCGAGCGGTGCGCCCGGGACGACGAGCTCGCTGCCGGTCGCGAGCACGACGACGCGGGGCCGCCGTGTGCATGCAACCGCCGCAACGCCGGCTGCGGCGACCGCACCGAGCTGGGTGGCGCCGAGCCGCGTTCCGGCCGCGACGACGACGTCCCCGGCGCGGACGTCCCCGGCGCGAGGGCGCACATGCGCGCCGGCAGCCACGGGATCCGCGATCTCGACGGTCTCGCCGCGATCGGCGACGACCTCGGTCGGGACGACCGCGTCCGCGCCGTCCGGGACAACGCCGCCGGTCGAGATCGCCATCGCCTCGCCTGCTGCAAGAGCTCGTGTCGCCGGGCGCCCCGCTGCGATGCGCGCGGCCACGGCGAGCGTTCCCGGCACGTCGGCGGAGCGGACGGCGAATCCGTCCATCGCCGAGCTCGGGAACGGTGGCAGGTCGACGGCCGCACGCACGGGCTCCGCCGTCACGCGGCCCGCGGCGGATTCGAGCCCCACCGATTCCGCCTCGAGCGGAGCGCAGCGCTCGAGAATCGCTGCCTGCGCCTGCTCGACGGTGACTAAAGCGCTCACGATCGGCCCATAACCTAACGATGGCGGAAACGCTGATCGCAGGCCGCTACCGGCTCGACACGCTGCTCGGGCGGGGCGGGATGTCCGAGGTCTGGGGCGCAACCGATCTCGAGCTCGGCCGCCGCGTGGCCTTGAAGCTCCTCGCGCCGAACGAGGACAACGCACGCTTCGAGCGCGAGGCGCGCGCCGTCGCGGCGCTCGCGCATCCGAACGTGACGCAGCTGTACGACTACGGCGAGTCGGACGACCGGCCGTTCATGGTGCTCGAGTACCTGCCCGGCGGGTCGCTCGAGGATCTCCTGCGCGCGAGCGGCGCGCTCGCGGACGCGGACACCCAGCGCATCGCCGGCGAGATCGCAGCCGGCCTTGCGCACGCGCACGCACGCGGCGTCGTCCACCGCGATCTCAAGCCGTCGAACGTCCTCTTCGACGACGAGGGGCGCGCGAAGCTCGCCGACTTCGGCATCGCGCGCATGGCAGCGGGTGAGGGAACGCTCACCGAAGCGGGCACCGTCCTCGGCACCGCCGCGTACATCTCCCCCGAGCAGGCGTCGGGCTTGCCGGCGACCGCCGCGAGCGACGTCTACTCGTTCGGCGTCCTCCTCTTCCGCATGCTCACCGGGCGCCTGCCGTTCGAGGGAGACGACCCGCTGACGCTCGTGCTGCAACACCGAGACGAGGCGCCCCCGCTCGTCACCGATCTGCGCCCGGACGCTCCGCCGGCGCTCGCCGCGACGGCGGACGCGGCGCTCGCGAAGGACCCGGCCGCGCGGCCGCAGGACGGTGCGGCGCTCCTCGATGCGCTCGCCGCGGGCGTCGTCCCGGCCGCCTTCGCCGACACGGAGGCCACACGCGTGCTGCCCGCGTTCGCCCCGCGCCGGCGGTCGCGGTTCAGCGGCGCGCTCGCGGCCGTGGTGCTCGTCCTGCTCGCCCTCGCGGGCGGCATCGTCGCCTACGAGGTGACGCGCCCCGCCGACGCGCCCTCAGCGCCGGCGGAGACGATCCCGCCGACGAGCACGAAGCACCACCGCACGACGACGACGCAGCCGACCACCACCGCGCCGGCGACCACGACACACCCGACGACGACGCAGCCGACGACCACCGTGCCGACGACGACGCATCACGTCACGACCACGCGCCCGCCGACGACGACCCAGCCCGCGACGACGGTCTTCACGACGACCGCGTTCACCACGACGGCGGCGCCACCGCCGACGACGACAGCTCCGCCTCCGACGACGACGGCGGCCATCGGCACGACGACGACAACCGGCCCCTAGGGCGTCGTCGTCTGCGTGGTGTCGGTCGTGTCGGACGCGGTCGTCGTCTCGAGCGGTGCGACGGTCGTCGTTTCCGCGGTCGTCGGCGGGACGATCACCGTGGTCACGGCCTGCGTCGCCTGCGTCGTCGTCTTCTTCGCCGTCGTCGTCGTCGTGGCGGCCGCGGTCGTCCCGTACGCGTATCCGTACTGGTAGCGGCCACGCCACGTGAGCCAGGCCGGCGTCGTCTTCGGGTCGGGGAACGAGACGTCCGGCCTGCTCGCGTCCGCCGTCTCCATGAAGAGGTGCCAGATGTCGGCCGGGAACGTCGGCCCGGAGACCGCGATGCCGTGCACGTCGAGCATCGGCACCTCGCCCTGCGGATAGCCGATCCAGACGGTCGCCTCGAGTCTCGGCGTGTACCCGGAGAACCAGGCGTCGGCGTAGTTGTCGGTCGTTCCCGTCTTGCCCGCGTCCGTCCGCCCGGAGACGTGCGCGCCGCGGCCGGTGCCGTACAGCATGTTCTCCTCGAGCACCTTCGTCACCGTGCTCGCGACCCAGTCGGCGACGACTCGCTCGCGCTGCGGCTTCCCCCAGCCGGCAGCTGTGTCCACCTTCCCGTCGGCGAGCACGACCTTCGTGATCGCCATCGGCTTCGAGTAGACGCCGCCCGCGGCGAGCGTCGCATACGCGCTCGCCTCCTCGAGCGGCGTCACGCTCTCCGCGCCGAGGGCGATCGCAGGATCCGGCGTCAGCGCCGACGTGCGAACGCCGAGCTTGCGCGCCATGTCGACGATGTTCTGCGCGCCGACGTCGAGCGCGAGCCGTGCATACACCGTATTGTCGGACTGCACCGTCGCGCTCGCGAGCGACTCCACGCCCGAATACGTGTG
>DASXLN010000144.1:0-6885 GCA_036496165.1 Gaiellaceae bacterium
GCTGGTCGGCGTCGATCAGCTCGACGAGCGCGCGCAGCGCGCGGCGGCCGAGCTCGTCGAAGTCCTGGCGGATCGTCGTCAGCGGCGGGTGGGCGAGCGCGGCCGCCTCGAGATCGTCGAAGCCGACGACGGCGACGTCTCGGCCTGGCCGGCGGCCCGACTCCCAGATCGCCTGCAACGCGGCGAGTGCCATGAGATCTGACGCGGCGACGATCGCGGTCGGCGGCTCGTCGAGCGCGAGCAGCGCGCACGCCTCGCGGTAGCCGGACGCCGAGGAGAAGTCACCGAAGCGGACGTACTCGTCCGGCGCGTCGGCGCACGCCTGGCGGAACGCGGCCAGGCGCTCGCCACCCGCGAGCGTGTTCGTCGCGCCGGCGATGTGCGCGATGCGGCGGTGGCCGAGCGACCGGAGGTGCGCGAGCGCGAGGCGGACGCCGCCGGTGTGGTCGGAGCCGACGAACGCGGCGCCGCAGTGCACGTCGACGCCGACGAGCGGGATCTCGTGCGCGCTCATGTCGAGCACGACGGGGTCGTCCTCGTCGACGCCGATGAGGATTGCCGCGTCGAAGCGGTGCGCGCCGCCCGCGTTCGCGTCCTGGAGCAGCAGCGGCTCATACCCCTGCTGGCCGAGGCGGCGCGAGATCGCCGCAAGCACCTTCCCGAAGAACATGAGCGACAGGTCGCGATGGCCGGCGTTGTCGCCGACCAGCACGCCGACGAGCCGGGTGCGTTGCGACGCGAGCGCGCGGCCGACCGAATCGGGGCTGTAGCCGAGCTCGAGCGCGGCCTCGTGCACGCGCTCGCGGGTCGTCGAGCGGACGTCGCCCTTCTCGTTCAGCACGCGCGAAACGGTTGCGATCGAGACCCCTGCTCTCTGCGCGACGTCGCGGATCGTCGGCCGAGTCGTCACGGCTACCCCGGCGCGATCGAGCCGAGGAGGCCGCCGACGCCGGCCTCCGACGATCCGTGCCAGCGGTGCGGCCCCGCCGCGAAGAAGAGCGTCGTGCGCGGGCCGCTCATCCCGCCCGTCCCGAACGCGATGCCCCACACGCCCGGCTCCTTGACCGGCAGCGCGCCGTCGGCCTCCCAGCCGGCGGCCGTGCGCGCGAACGCAAGGATCCTGCCGCTGCCGAAGTTCGCCACGAGGATGTCGCCGCCGAACCGGCCGAAGCCGCTCGGCGCGAGCGCCACGCCCCACGGCTCATCGAGCGACGTGGCCGTCGCAACGTGTGCGACGAAGCGGCCGCGGAGGTCGAACTCGTCGACGTACCCGCCGGTCGGCGCGTCGTTCCCGTCGACCGGCGCCTGATACGCGTAGGTGACGATCACGCGGTCGCCAAACGCGGCGATGCCGAACGGCGCGTACCCGGCCGGCAGCTTCGCGTCGACAAAGCGCGCGCGAACGCGGCGCCACTTCGAGTCGTAGACGAGCACGCGTCCGCTGTGGAAGTCGGTGACGTACAAGTGGTCGCCCGCGATCGCGGCCCCGCGGAAGATCGCTCCCGAGCCGGTCGCATCGACGGCGACGACCGCCTCCTTCGACCAGCCGTGCGGGACGCTCGGCGACCACGCGCGGATGTGCCCGTCCTCGCACGCGTAGATGAACCGCGCCGGGCCGGAAGAGCGCCCCGCCCGCACGACGAAGCCGGAACCGCCGTTGTAGACGACGCCGGTCGGCCCGCCCGGCACGGCGACGGTCAGCGCCTGCTTCCGTCCCGTGCCGGAGTAGAGCGTGCTCGACTCCCGCGCCTCGTTCGAGACCCACCATGGCCCGGTCGGGCTCGCGGCGAGCCCCCATGCGTTGACGAGCTGCGGATCCGCGCGATCGGTGACGAGGCGGTGCACGCTGAAGCCCGGGAGAACCGCGAGCGCAGCGAGCACCGCCGCCAGCATGTCTAGCCGGTCACCACCGGCGCCGGCTTCCGGCCGCCGATGAGGTCGCGATACCAGTAGAAGCTGTCCTTCGGCACGCGCTCCTGCGTCGGATAGTCGACGTAGACGATGCCGAACCGCTTCGAGTAACCCTCGGCCCATTCGAAGTTGTCGAACAGGCTCCACACGAAGTAGCCCTTGATCGGCGCCCCGTCGGCCAGCGCGCGGCCGACCGAGTGGATGTACGTCTGCAGGTACGACGTCCGCTCCGGGTCGTGCACCGCTCCGTCCTGGACGCGTACGTCGCCGAATGCCGCGCCGTTCTCGGTCACGTAAATCGCCTTCGGCTCGTAGTCGCGTGCAACGCGGACGAGCAGCTCGTACAGGCCGTCGGGGTAGACCTCCCAGCCCATCTCGGTGTGCTGCGCCTCCGGGTTGTGCTGCATGAGTGGGCCCTCGGGGCCTGCGCCGACGACGAACCGGAAGTAGTTGTTGACGCCGAGCATGTCGATCGGCGCGGCGATCGCCTCGAGGTCGCCGTCCCGCACGACCGGCGCGACGAGCTCGTTGCGCTCGAGGAGATCGGCGGGATACGACCCACGGAAGATCGGGTCGAGGAACCAGCGGTTCCCCTCGCCGTCGACCTGGTACGCGGCCGCCTCGTCCTCCGGCGTGCCCGTCGCCGGATACGCGTGCGACAGGTTGAGGACGATGCCGACCTGCGCGTCGGGCGCGGAGCGCCGGATCGCATCGACTGCCCACCCGTGCGAGAGGAGCAGATGGTGCGCGGCGTGCACGGCGTCGCGCTCGCTCGTCCGGCCGGGCGCGTGCCGGCCCCACGAGTGCCCGATCCACGCATACACCCACGGCTCGTTGTGCGTCATCCAGAACTTGACGCGGTCGCCGAGCCGCGACGCGACGACCTCCGCGTACTCGGCGAAGGCCTCCGCCGTCGACCGGACGGGGAAGCCGCCCTCGTCCTCGAGCGCCTGCGGCAGATCCCAGTGGAACAGCGTCGGGAACGGCTCGATCCCCTGCTCGAGCAGCGCATCGACGAGACGGTCGTAGAAGTCGAGGCCCTTCTCGTTCACCGCGCCGCGACCCTGCGGGAAGACGCGCGGCCACGCGACCGAGAAGCGGAACGCGTCGATCCCGAGCTCCTTCATCAGGCCGACGTCGCTCGCATACCGGTGGTAGAAGTCGCACGCAATGGCGCCCGTGTCGCCGGCGCGCACCTTGCCGGGCGTCGCGCAGAAGCGGTCCCAGACACTCTCGCCACGTCCGTCTTCGTCGGCGGCGCCCTCGATCTGGTACGAGGCCGTCGCCGCCCCCCAGACGAAGTCGTCGGGGAAGGAGTCGATGCGTGCGGTGGACATGGAGGTTCCTCGATTCAGGTCGCGGGGGCGGTTACATGGCAGCGCGCGGATTGGCCCGGCCGTGCCTCGACGAGCGGCGGCGTCATGACCGAGCAGACCGGGACGGCGAGCGGACAACGGGAGACGAACCGGCAGCCCTCGGCCGGGTCGACGGCGGCGGAGGCGCTGCCTCTGCGCTCGTCGATGCGTTCGCCGTGGACGGCGGCGAGCAGCAGGCGCGTGTACGGATGCAGCGGATCGGCGAGCACCTGCTCGACGGGGCCGCGCTCGACGATCTGCCCCGCGTACATGACGAGGATGTCGTCGGCGATGTAGCGCGCGCTGGCGAGATCGTGCGTGACGTAGAGAAACGCGATGTCGTGCTCGTCCTTCAGTTTCAGCATCAGGTTCAAGATCCCGATGCGGATCGACACGTCGAGCATGCTCGTCGGCTCGTCCGCGAGCACGACCTTCGGTTCGACCGCGAGCGCGCGGGCGATGGAAACGCGCTGGCGCTGGCCGCCGGAGAGCTCGTGCGGATACTTCGCCGCCACCTCTTCCGGCGGGACGAGTCCGACTGTCGAGAGCAGCTCGTGCACGCGTCCCTCGACCTGCGCGGGCGGCACGACGCGGTGGATCCGCAGCGGCCGCTCGATGTGGTGGCGCACCGTCTTCACCGGGTTCAGCGAGCCGAATGGGTCCTGGAAGATGAGCTGCACCTGCGACCGGTACCGGAGAACGTCCTTGCGGCGCCGGACGCGCGCGACGTCGCCGCCGTCGAAGAGCACCGAGCCGGACGTCGGGTCGTACAGGCGCGCAAGGAGGCGCGCGACCGTGCTCTTGCCGCTGCCGCTCTCGCCGACGAGCGCGGTGATCGTCCCGGGCTGCAGCGAGAACGAGACGTCGTCGACCGCGTGCACCTGCGATCGACGGAGCGCGCCGCCGACGGCGAAGTTCTTCGAGAGATCCCTGACTTCGAGCGCGCTCATGCTTCCACCAGGTGGCAGGCGACGGAATGGCCGGGCTCGATCTCGCGCAGCCGCGGCCGCTCGGTCGTCTGCCGCAGATAGAGAGCGGCGTCCTCCGGGACGCAGTGCGGGCAGCGCGGATGGAAGCGGCAGCCGCTGGGCGGCTCGCGCAGCTCCGGCGGTGCCCCGGGGATGCCGGTGAGCCGCACGCGCGGCCCGGTGAGCGGCGGGAACGAGCGCATGAGTCCCTGCGTGTACGGATGCAGTGCGTTTTCCGCGAGTCGCGAGGCGGGCGCGCTCTCGACGATCTCGCCCGCGTACATGATCGCGATGCGGTCGGCGAACTCGAGCAGGAGGGAGAGGTCGTGCGTGATGAAGAGCACCGCGAAGCCGAAGTCGCGCTTCAGCGCCTCGACCTCCTGGAGGATCTCGCGCTGCACGACGACGTCGAGCGCCGTCGTCGGCTCGTCGAGGATGACGAGCTCGGGGTTGAGGGCGAGCGCCATCGCGATGATCACCCGCTGGCGCATGCCGCCGGAGAGCTCGTGCGGGTATGCCCGGACGCGGCGCTTGTCCATGCCGACGAGGTCGAGCAGCTCGCCTGCGCGGACGATCGCATGGTGCTTCGAGATGTGCTCGTGCGCCCGCATCATGTCGACGAACTGGTCGCCGACGCGCATGACCGGGTTGAGCGCGTTCATCGCGCTCTGGAAGACCATGGAGACGTTGCGCCAGCGGTACTTGCGGAGCTCCTCGGCGCTCTTGCCGACCAGGTCCTCTCCCTGGAAGCGGATGCTGCCGCCGACGATGTGCGCCGGCGGTCGCAGGATCTGCATGACCGCGTTCGCAACGGTGCTCTTGCCGCAGCCCGACTCGCCGGCGAGCCCGAGGATCTCACCGGTGTCGATCGTGAGGTCGACCCCGTCGACGGCGCGCACGCGGCCGTACTCGACCTGGAGCCCCTGCACCTCGATGAGCGTCTTCGTCGCGACCGCGCTCAATCCACGGCCCTCCCGAAGACGAGCGCCGTCAGCCGCCCGCGCGTGCGTTCGGTGCGCAGCCGCGGGTTGCTCATCTCGTCGATGCCCGTGAGCACGAGCACGAGGCCGAGGACCGTGATGGCGAGCGCGAGGCTCGGGAATACGAACGGCCACCATTCGCCCTGGAGGACGGTGGAGTTGACCTGCGCCCAGTAGACGGTGACGCCCCAGCTCGTCGCGCTCATGTCGCCGAGCCCGAGGAACTCGAGGCCGGCGTCGACGAGCAGCGAGATGTAGAAGACGAGCACGAACGCCGCCGCGATGCGGCTGATCATGTTCGGCATCAGCTCGCCGAAGACGATGCGCCACGTCGACTCGCCGGCGGTCTTCGCGGAGAGGACGAAGTCGCGGCTCTTGAGCGAGAGCGCCTGCCCGCGCAGGATGCGCGCCTCGAACGCCCACAGGACGGCGGCGATGACGATCGCCATCGTCACGAGGCCGCGCGCCTTCAGGTAGGCGGAGATGACGACGAGAAGTGGGATCGGCGGAATCGTGAGGAAGACGTTCGTCAGGAGGTTGATCACCTCGTCGGCGATCCCGCCCATGTAGGCGGCCGTGATCCCGAGCACGGCGGCGACGACGGTGGCGATCCCGCCCGCGAGCGCACCGAGGAAGAGCGAGCGCCGTGCGCCGAGGACGACCTGGGAGAAGATGTCGCTGCCCTGGTCGGTCGTCCCGAAGAGGTGATGCCACGACGGCGCCTGGCGCGCGTCGAGCAGGCTGAAGTCGTTCGGATGCGCGACCGAGATGAGCGGCGCGATGAGCGCGATCACGACCATGAAGCCGACGATGAGCAACCCGGCGCGCGACTTCGGGTTGCGGACGAGAACCGCGAGCCACCCGGGGATGCGGATGCGGCCGATGCGGACGCCGCGCTTCGGTGCGATGAGGCCGATCTCGATGCTGGGCTCGACCTGTGCCATCAGCTCGTACGCAGACGTGGGTCGAGGACGAAGTTGAGAAGGTCCATGATCAGGTTCGCAACGATGACGCAGACCGACAGCACGACGAGGATCGCCTGCGCGAGCGGATAGTCGTTCCCGAGGACGGCGTTCTGGAGCGTGTATCCGACGCCCGGGTAGCTGAAGATGTACTCGATGAAGACGAGGCCGCCGACCGCGCTCGCGAACAATGCGGCGAAGCCGTTGAGTGGCGGCAGGATCGCGTTGCGTCCCGCGTAGCGCGTCATCACGCGCCGGTCCTTCAGGCCCTTCGCGTGCGCCATCGCCACGTAGTCCTCGCCGATCGTGTTGATCATCACCGTGCGCATGTTCAGTACCCAGCCGCTCGTGTAGGCGATGACGATGACGAGGATCGGGAGCTGCGAATGGCGGAACGCACTCGCGATGAACGTCCAGTTCCAGCCGGGGATGACGTCGTTGTCGTACGCGTGCTGGATCGGGAACCATCCCGCCTTCAGCCCGAGGAAGTAGACCCCGAGCAGCGAGACGAAGAACGCCGGGAAGGCGCTGACCATCATGAACGCCGGCACGACCACGCTGTCGGTGAAGCCGCCGCGGCGCCACGCGGCGACCATGCCGATGCCGATGCCGAGCACGAACGCGATGATGAAGCCGACGCCGACGAGGAAGATCGAGTACGGCAGCGTCCGCCCGACGACCTCGGAGACCGGCGTCGGGTAGTTCGACG
>DASXLN010000145.1:0-6564 GCA_036496165.1 Gaiellaceae bacterium
GGCCATTCCCTTCTTCAAATGCGCCTTGCCCTGCTGAAACAGGCTGTACGTGCTCTCGCTCATGACCCCAGGTAGGTGAAGTTCTCCTTCACCAAGTCTTCCGGATGCGTCAAGTCGCGTGTCTTCCCGATCTCGAGACCTACAACCGCGAGCCCGGCGGCGATGGCGCGCTCGAAGGCGACGCCGAGCTCGAACGGCGGCCCCGGAAGATCGCGCAGGGAGGCGGCGATCTCGGGCCCGAGGCCCCACATCGGCGCGCTCCCGACCGGGTTCTCGGGGTCGTCGTCGATCGGCTTGACGACGAGGCCGTCGACGATCTTGATCGCCGCGCGGTGCGGGAACACGGCCGGCGGGTCGCGGCGGCCGCTCATCGCCCCCGCGGCGCCCGACCGCGCGAACGCGGCGGCGAAGCGGCCGATATCGCCGGGCGTGAACACGGTGTCGGCGGCGAGGACGAGGCACGGCGGGTCCGCGCCGGCGGCGAGCGCGCGCCGGACGGCGTCGGCGGAGCCGAGCACGGCCGGCTGCCGAACGGTGCGCACCTCGAGACCGAAGCCGCTCCCGTCGCCGACGAGCTCCTCGACCTGCTCGGCGAGGTGACCGGTCACGACGACGACGCGCTCGCAGCCGGCGGCGGCGATCTCGCGCAGCAGCGTTGCGATGACGGGGCGCCCGTCGATCGGCAGCACCGGCTTCGGCCAGCGCTCGGTGAGCGGACGCAGCCGCATCCCCTCCCCCGCTGCCATGACGACGGCGTTCAGGAGAGGAGCTGTTCCACTTCGTCGAGGATCGCGGCGGCGATCTCGTCCTTCGGCGCCTTCGCGACTGCGCGCTCGCCCGAGGCCGTGATGAGCGTCACCTCGTTCTCATTCGAGTCGAACCCGATGTCGGCGCGCGCGACATCGTTGAAGACGAAGACGTCCGAGTTCTTCCGGTCGAGCTTCGCGCGCGCGCGCGCGAGGCCGAGCTCGCCCTCGTCGGCGGCGAAGCCGACGACGATTTGGCCCGGATGCTTGGCCGCGCCGATGGCCGCGAGCACGTCGGTCGTCGGCTCGAGCTCGACCGTCCAGGGGGCGCGATCCTTCGGCCGTTTCGTCGCGAGCGCCTCGGCGGGCCGGTAGTCGGCGACCGCGGCCGCCATGACGACGACGTCGGCGCCTCGTGCGTGCGCGAGCGCCTCACGCTCGAGATCCTCGGCAGTCGGCGTCTCGATCATCTCGACGCCGGCCGGCGCCGGGACGGCGAGGTTCGCGCCGAGCAGTGTCACCCGGGCACCGCGGCGCTTCGCCTCGGCTGCGATCGCGACGCCCATGCGACCGGAGGAACGGTTGCCGACGAAGCGCACGGAGTCGATCGGCTCCCGCGTCCCGCCCGCGGAAACGAGAACGGTCTTTCCTTTCAGCCGGCTGGTGCCGGCCAGGAGGTCCTCGGCGGCGCGGACGATCTCGTCCGGCTCGACCATCCGCCCGACGCCGAGCTCACCCTCCGCCGTCTCGCCCTCGTCGGGCCCGATGAGCACGACGCCACGTGCGCGCAGCGTCTCGGCGTTCGCGCGCGTCGCCGGATGCGACCACATGCGCGGGTTCATCGCCGGGGCGACGAGCATCGGGCCGCGATGCGCAAGCGCCGCCTCGGTGAGAACCGAGTCGGCGATCCCGTGCGCGAGCTTCGCGAGCGTGTTCGCCGTGCACGGCGCCACGACGAGAATGTCGGCCCGTGTCAGGTGGAGGTAGACGTCGTCGCCGGCAGGCCGGCGTGCAAGCGCCTTGAAGGTCTCGGCGGTGACGAACCGCTCGGCGGCAGGCGTGACGAGCGGCACGACCTCGTGGCCACCCTTGACGAACAACCGGGCGACCTCGCATGCCTTGTAGGCGGCAATGCCGCCGGACACTCCCAAAAGAATCCGGGCCACAACGAAAGTGTGCCTACGCCGGAATCAAGCGCAAGGCCCGGAGGAAAAGCGCTTTCGCGCTAGCTCTTCGGCTAGCTCTTCGGGTAGTCGTACTTCAAGAGGCCACCGGCGATTTCTTCCATCGCCATCGTGAGGTAGTTCTTGGAGCGCGACTCGACCAGCGGCGGCGGATTGTCGTCGAAGGTGCCTTCGCCGAGCTGGTGGTGGTAGTTGTTGATCTGCCGCGCGCGCTTGGCCGCCACGATCACGAGGGCGTAGCGCGAGTCCACGTTCTGCAGCAGGTCGTCGACACGAGGATGGATCATGGCCGCGCCATGGTACCGACACCCGCAAGGAGGCCGCGGACCAGCTCCGTGAGCTCCTCGACGGCCCGGTCGAGCTCGTCGTTCTCGACGACGTAGTCGAAGTCGTCCGCCTGCTCGAGCTGGTGCCGGGCGAGGGAGATCCGCTCACCGATCTCGCCTGTGCTCTCGGTCGCGCGCTCCCGGAGGCGCCGCTCGAGCTCGTCCACGCGCGCCGAGATGAAGATCGTGACGGCGCCGGGAACCTCACTCTTGACCCGCAGCGCGCCCTCCGTCTCGAGCTCGAGGAGCGGCACCTTGCCCTCGCCGCTGATTCGGTCGAGCTCCGAGCGGAGTGTCCCGTACCTGTGGCCGGAGACGTACGGCACGTGCTCGAGGAACTCGCCCTGCTCGATCCGGTGGAGGAACTCGTCGAGGCTGAGGAAGTGGTACTCCCTCCCGTTCTCCTCGCCCGGCCGCCGGTCGCGCGTCGTCGCCGAGACGGCCGCGGCGACGCCCGGGACGCGTGAGAGCACCTCCCGGATCAGCGTTCCCTTCCCGGCTCCCGAGGGGCCGGTCACGACGATGACCGACGGCGCTCTACTTGTGGAAGAGGTCAATCAGCTCCGCGCGCTGGCGGTCGGAAAGGCCGCCGACGGTCTTCGACTGGCTGATGCGGCACGTGTTGAGGAAGCGCGCGGCCTTCACGCGACCGAACTTCGGCACCGCCATGAGGATGTCGATCACCTTCGCGGTCGACACGTACTCGGGCGGGTTGCCGAGGATCTGCTCGATGCGAACGCGGCCGTCCTTGAGGTCCTTCTTCAACCTTGCGCGACGCACGCGCACGTCGTTTGCGCGCTTCAGTGCGTCCATCCGTTGATCGAGCGACCGGAGAGGAGCATGCGCTTGCGTCTTCGCGGCCGTCGGCATGAGCGCCCGATACTACCAACGTGCAGGCGCGGATCAAGCGAGCACGCGACTCGATTTGTGAGCGCTCGCGAATGCCTCCTCGAGGTCCGTCGACTCGATCTCGGCGAGCACGCGCGCGGGTGCGTCGGGATCCGAAAAGAGGACCGTCCCGAGCGCGACGTCGCGCGCGCCGCACGCGACGAGGTCGACCACGTCCTGCCCGGTCGCGACTCCGCCCATACCCACGATGGGCAATTTCGTCGCGGCGTAACACGTGTGGACGGCGGCGAGCGCGACCGGTTTGAGCGACGGCCCCGACAGCCCGCCCTGCCCGCGTGCGAGCACCGGTTCGTGTGTTCGCGGATGCAACGCCATGGCGCGCAGCGTGTTCACGAGCGACAAGCCGTCTGCGCCCGCCGCTGCGACGGCGCGCGCGACCGCGCCGATGTCCGGGTGCGCAGCAGAGAGCTTCGCGTAGAGCGGGAGCCCGGTCGCGCGCCGGCAGGCTGCGACGATCTCGGCGGCCGAATCGGCGGCTTCGTCGACGTTCGGGCAGGAGAGGTTCAGCTCGACGACCGCGACTGCGTCGCGGTCTAGCGAGGCGCACGTCTCGGCGTAGTCCTCGGCACAGAAGCCTCCGACCGAGACCCAGATGGCCACGCCCAGCTCGCGAAGACGCGGCAGCGTCTCGGCGAGGAAGCGCTCGCGCCCCGGGTTCGCCAGGCCGATCGCGTTCAGCATCCCGTGTGCCGTCTCCGCAATGCGAGGCGGCGCGTTGCCCTCACGCGGCAGCGGCGTGATCGTCTTCGTCACGAAGCCGTCGAGCGCGCGCGCCACCTCGGGCGCGGTCAGCGCGTCGAGGCACCCACTCGCATTAAGCAGCCGCAAGGACCGGTCCCTCCACGCACAAGCGCTTGAGCTCGCCGTCGATCTCGACCACGCAGCCGTAACACGCGCCGTACCCGCACGCCATCGGCGCTTCCCATGCGAGCTGCGCTCCGGGACAGAGCTCGCCGACCGCGAGCAGCATCGGCTCGGGACCGCACGCGAGCACGTCGTACCCCGGCTCGATCAATTCGGTGACGAACGCCGGCTCGACGACCACCTCGGCGTCCGGCATCAAGACCGCCGCCTCGGCGTGCCGTTCGGAGCGGAAGCCGAGCACGGCGGGCGCGCGACCGATGCGCATTGCGAGGTACGGCAGCGGCGCCATCCCGATTCCACCGCCGACGAGCAGCGGCCGCTCGACGTCGAGCCGGAAGCCGTTCCCGAGCGGACCGAAGACGTGGATCCCGTCGCCGCGCTCGAGCGCGCAGAGTGCCTCCGTCCCCGGCCCGACCGCCTCGAGCAGGAACGCGAGCTCCCCGCTGGGCGCGAGACACAGCGAGAGTGCGCGCGGGAGCAGCCGCCCCGGCGCCTCGAGCATGAAGAACTGCCCCGGCGCACCCGGATCGAGGCCGCCCCGGTCGAGCCGGAGCAACGTGTACGCGCCGACCGGCTCGACGCCGGCGACCCTAAGCCGTTCGCGTCTCGGCATCGATCCGCTCTTGCAGCGACACCGCCTGCTCCGCGCGCGCGTTCGCGATCGCGTGCACGGCGGCAGCCGCGCCGGAGATTGTCGTGATGCACGGCACGCGCCGCGACAGCGCCGCCTCGCGGATCGCGTAGCCGTCCGAGCGTGCGTTCCGCCCCTCGGGCGTGTTGATGACGAGGTCGCAGCGTCCGCGGCGGATGAGGTCGATGACCGTGAGCTCGCCGTCCTCCGACTCGCTCAGCTTCCGCACCGCCTCGACGTCGAGACCTGCTCCGGCGAGTGTGGCCGCAGTCCCCTCCGTCGCGTAGAGGCGGAAGCCGAGGCCTGCGAGCGTCGCTGCGATCGGAACGGCGGACTTCTGCTCCGCGGGACGGATCGAGAGGAAGACGGCGCCCTCACGCGGCAGCTCGCGGCCGGCCGCGCGCTCGGCTTTCGCGAGCGCGGTCGGCAGGTCGGCGGCACTTGCCATCACCTCGCCCGTCGAACGCATCTCCGGACCGAGCACCGGGTCGCTGCCTGCGAAGCGCGCGAACGGGAGCACGGCCGCCTTCACGCTCCATTGCTTCGGCGGCCGCTCGCGCGGGAGACCGAGGTCGGCGATGCGCGCGCCCGCCGCGAGCCGGCACGCAGCCGGCACGAGCTGCACGCCCGTCGCCTTGCTCACGAACGGGACCGTGCGCGACGCGCGCGGGTTCGCCTCGAGCATGTAGATGTCTCCGTCGGGCGTGAGTGCGAGCTGCACGTTGAGGAGCCCGACGACGCCGAGCGCGCGGCCGAGCGTGCGCACGATGCCCTGGATCTCCTCCTGCTGCGCGGGCGACAGCCCCGGCGCCGGCAGGACGCACGACGAGTCGCCCGAGTGGATGCCGGCCTCCTCGACGTGCTGCATGACTGCGGCGACATACGTGTCGAAGCCGTCGCAGAGCGCGTCCACGTCGATCTCGACCGCATCCTCGAGGAAGCGGTCGACGAGGACGCGGCCGAGGACTGGGACCTCGCGCACCTCCTCGTCGTCGAAGCAGACGCGCATCGCGCGCCCGCCGAGGACATACGACGGGCGGATGAGCACCGGGTAGCCGATCTCGTTCGCGACGTCGACCGCGTCGTCGCTCGACGATGCCATCCCCCACCCCGGAGAGCGGATGTCGTGCGCGCGGAGCAGCCCGGCGAAGCGCTCGCGGTCTTCCGCGAGGTCGACCGCGTCGTACGGCGTGCCGAGGATCCGGTATCCCGCCTCCTCGATCGCGCGCGCAAGCTTGAGCGGCGTCTGTCCGCCGAACTGGATGACGACGCCTTCGGGACGCTCGCGGTCGCAGATTGCGAGCACCGACTCCGCGTCGAGCGGCTCGAAGTAGAGGCGGTCGGAGGTGTCGTAATCGGTGGAGACGGTCTCTGGGTTGCAGTTGACCATCACCGACTCGTAGCCGAGCTCGCGGAACGTCCACACCGCGTGCACGCAGCAGTAGTCGAACTCGATTCCCTGGCCGATGCGGTTCGGGCCGGAACCGAGGATGACGACGCGGGGCTTGGCACCCGTCGGCGCAGCCTCGTCGGTCTCGCCCCACGTCGAGTAGTAGTAGTTCGACGCGGCCGCGACCTCGCCCGCGCACGAGTCGACGCGCCGGTAGACGGGACGGACGCCGCAGTCGCGCCGGCGCGCGCGGACGACCGTCTCGGGCACGTCGGCGGCCGCGGCAATGTCCGCGTCGGAGATGCCGAGCCGCTTCAGTCGCAGCCAGTCGTCGGCGACGAATTGCTCGACCTCGCTGCCCGCGACCTCGAGCAACGCCTCCTGGATGCGCCAGATCTCCTCGACGAAGAACGGGTGCACGTCGTCGGGAACGTCGGCGAGCGTCTGCCACGGCGTGGCTGCTCCTGCGTCGAGCTCGCGCGAGCGCATCGCCTTCTGGAACGCCTCCGCGAAC
>DASXLN010000146.1:0-4127 GCA_036496165.1 Gaiellaceae bacterium
CAGGCGGTCGAGGGCATCGTCAACGGCATCTACTTCAACCAGGGCCACGTGTGCTGCGCCGGCTCGCGCCTCTTCGCGCAGGAGTCGATCTACGAGCCGCTCGTCGACAAGCTGAAGCGGCGTCTCGAGACGCTGCGCGTCGGCGACCCGCTCGACAAGAACACCGACGTCGGCGCGATCAACTCGGCGATGCAGCTCGAGCGCATCCGCGAGCTCGTCGAATCCGGCCGCGACGAGGGCGCGGAGATCTACCAGCCGCCATGCAAACTCCCCGAGAAGGGCTACTGGTTCGTGCCGACCGTGTTCACGAACGTCGCTCAGAGCTACCGCATCGCGCAGGAGGAGATCTTCGGCCCGGTGCTGTCCGTGCTCACCTTCCGCACGCCGGAGGAGGCGCTCGAGAAGGCGAACAACACGCCGTACGGGCTGAGCGCCGGCGTCTGGACCGAGAAGGGGTCGCGCATCCTCTGGATGGCGCAGCGCCTCCGCGCGGGTGTTGTGTGGGCGAACACCTTCAACCGGTTCGACCCGACGTCGCCGTTCGGCGGCTACAAGGAGTCCGGCTTCGGACGTGAGGGCGGGCTGCATGGCCTCGAGCCGTATCTGAGGTTCGACGAATGACGCGCTTGCCCGTCAAGAAGACGTACAAGCTGTTCGTCGGCGGCGCGTTCCCGCGCAGCGAGTCCGGCCGCACGTACGAGGCGGAAGGACAGAACGTCGCGCGCGGTTCGCGAAAGGACGTGCGCGACGCGATTCGCGCCGCGCGCGCCGCACAGCCGGGCTGGGCGTCCGCGACCGCGTACAACCGCGGCCAGGTGCTCTACCGGCTCGCCGAGATGGTCGAGGCTCGCGTCCCGGAGTTCGCCGAGCTGTGCAGCGGCCGCGACGAGGTCGAGCGTGCGATCGACCGCGTCGTCTGGTACGCCGGCTGGGCGGACAAGCTCCCGCAGGTCCTCGGCGGCTCGAACCCGGTCGCAGGCCCGTACTTCAACTTCACCGTGCCCGAGCCGACCGGCGTCGTCGCCGTCCTCGCTCCCGACGAGCCGCCGCTCCTCGGCCTCGTCAGCCGTTTGCTCCCGCCGCTCGTCGGCGGCAATGCCGTCGTCGCCGTCGCGTCCGAGGTGCGGCCGCTCGCGGCGATCGAGCTCGCCGAGGCGATCGCGACGAGCGACGTGCCCGGCGGGGTCGTCAACCTCCTCACAGGCTTCCGCGCCGAGCTCGCGCCGGTCCTCGCGGCCCACATGGACGTGAACGCGCTCGACCTCGGCGCCGCGAACGGCGCCGCCGCGGACCTCGAGAGGCTCGCAGCCGAGAACGTGAAGCGCGTCGTCCACGGCAACCCCGACCGCCAGAGCCCGTGGGAGATCGCCGCCTTCCTCGAGCTCAAGACCGTCTGGCACCCGATCGGCCAGTGACGACTCGATACGCTACGGGCGCAGGGATGGCCCAGCGCCGATTCAGCCACGCTATCGCCGAGGGCGACGGCATCTCCGTGATCGCCGCCGTCGAGGATCCCGATTCGGCGCGGGCCGCGGAAGAGCAGCGCGCCGAGGCGCTCGTCGTACGCGGCGACCCGAAGGTCGTCCGCGAGGCGAGCTCGCTTCCGATCCTGTGGCGCGCCGACGTTCCGATCGAGCGCGCATCGGAGTCCGCCGACGCCTACTTGCTCGTCTTCGACGCGCTCGAGGAGGACGACGGCAGGCTCGAGCAGCTCCATGCCCAGGCGGTCGAGCTCGGCCTCGACTGCGCTGTCGAGGTCCGGGACGAGGAGGAGCTCGAGCGCGCGCTCGACCGCGTCGACCCGGAGATCTTTCTGCTCTCTCCGGTCGAGCGCGAGGACGACGAGACGCCGCTCGACGTCGTGCTCGAGATGCTCGCTGCCGTGCCCGCGGGGAAGCTCGCAATCGCTGACCTCCAGCTGACGAACCGCGAAGAGGTACAGGAGCTCGAACGGGCAGGCTGTGACGCCGTCATCGTCCACGGGCACGAGGTGTCGCCGCTCGTCGCCGAGCCGCCACCGCTCGTTTAGGGCGCTACCCTTCGACCCATGAGGGTGACCGCGGCCGCGGGTCTCGTCGCGCTGATAATCGGCGTTCTCGCGCAGGGCGCAGCCGGCGCTCCGAGGGCGAGCTGCCCGTCCGGGTGGGCCGTCGGCTGGCAGCGGCTCGCCGACAAGGTCGCGGCGCCCGTGTACTGCCCGACGTGGATGCCGAACCCCCTCGACGCGCATATCGGGGGCCAGTACCAGGACATCTATTCGATCGGCAAGGACCGGAGCTACCTCGTCAGCTTCCTCGAGCACGGGGACCTCGGGAGCGGCGACGTGCACGTCAACTTCCGCGGCTATCCCGGCAGGACGACGATCCCGACGTGCCCCGGGCCCGTCGGCAAGGCGACCGTCCCGTGTTTCGCGAACCCGGCCGGCCACATGACGGCGAACGGCATCCACGCGACCGTGTACCAGGTGAATCAGGGCGCCGACCAGTGGCACATCCTCCTCGCGTGGCGGTACCGAGGATCGCTCTACTCGGTCAGCCAGCACGTCATCAACCCGTACGACAGCGCGACGCGGATCCGGCAGAACCTCCAGCGGCTGCTGAAGAGCCTCGTCCTCGTACAGCCCACAGGCTGATGCGGCTTACACGGCGTCGGTTCCTCGGCGGCGCGGCAGCCGCCGCGGTCGCGGGCGGCGGCATCTACGAGCTCGTCGACCGGCTGGGATCGGCGCCTGCGCGTCCGGTCGCCGAGCCGGCGGGGATGCCGCCGGAGCAGCACCTCATCGACCTGTCGACCACGCAGAGCGAAGGCATCGAGGTCGTCGTGCCTCCGCTGCATCACGCCGTCGTCACCGCGAAGCTCGACGTCGCCGACCTGGGCCGCGCACAGGCGCAGCTCGAGGACGTCCTTCGCCGCATCGACGCGACGTACCCGCTCTCCGCTGCCGGGCTCGGCGTCACCGTCGCATGGGGTGCCCCCTACTTCGACAAATACGTTCCTGCGCAGGCGCGAGCGCACCTGCCGCACGACCGCCGCGCGCAGAAGCCGGTTCTCCTGCCGACGCGCCGGTTCCCGAGCGACCCCTCGAGCACGGTCCTCGAGACGAACGACGTCGCCGTGCTCCTGCGCAGCGACAACGTCGAGCACATCGACGCCGCGCGCGAGCAGATCTTCGCGCTCCCGTTCTTCACGGTCACGAGCATTCGCCGCGGCTTCGCCGGCGGCGGATTCGACGGCGGCCAGAGCCTGCCGAAGAAGATGGCGCTCGCCGCCGGCGTTCCCGGCGCGGACCTCATCCCCGACGGCTCGGAGCTCTTCCTCGGCTTCACCTCGACGCAGAAGGCGGGGCTCGGTCCCGGCACGATCGCGAATCACGAGACGCTCGGCTTCGTCGACCTCGGTTCGGGCTATTTCCGCAACGGCACGCACATGCACCTCTCGCACATCGACGAGGACCTCGAGGCGTGGTACCTCAACTTCGACTTCGAGGAGCGCGTCCTCACCGCGTTCCGTCCCGGGATGACAGACGTGAAGCCGAACACGCAGACGATCCCGCAGGGACCGGTGGCGGTCTCGCCGCAGGATGAGCTCGTCCGCCAGTTCCACCAGACGGGCCGCTTCGGGCACAGCGCTTCGATCCAGGCGACCTCGCGGCTTCTGCAGGACACGATCGGCGTCGACGGCACGCACTACCCGAAGGGGACCGCGATCCCGCAGCGCGCCGACTTCAACACGCTCGACAACCCGTTCGCGTTCTCGGCCGGCACGGTGAAGAGAGAGCCGAGCGCTGGGGTCCACTTCGTCGTCTTCAACCCGTCGGGCGACGACTTCGAGCGCAACCGGCTCGCAATGGACGGCGTGCTCCCCGGCGGCACCAAGCTTCCGGTGGCGCCGCGGAACCGGGCGCAGGGGTTCAACTCGGTGCTCACGACGACGCATCGCCAGAACTTCCTCGTGCCGCCGCGGCGACACCGGTCGTTCCCGCTCGCCGAACTGTGACCGACGGCGGATCGTCGATACCCGCCGTCCAGGCGCTGCTACGGACACTCGCGGCCGGCCGCGAGGTCGCCGAGCTCGGCGCCGCGTTCGGCGACAGCGCGGCGGCGATGGCCGAGACGGCGCGCTCCGTC
>DASXLN010000147.1:0-6595 GCA_036496165.1 Gaiellaceae bacterium
TGGATGAACGGATAGCCGGACGGATTCGAGTACAGCGTGTACACCCAGCGGCCGTCAGCGCTCGTCGTGCGCGTGACCGGCGACCCGTGCATCACCCAGCTCTTCTGCGTGCGATCGGCGATGCGCCCCGGTTGAAGCCTCTTCGTCCGCAGGTTGTACGCACGAACGACGTAGTGCGTCGTGTCGTACAGGCTGCCCACGTACTGGATGAGGTAGAGCTTCGTCCCGTCCGGCGAGAGGGCGTCGTAGCTGAAGAAGCCCTTCAGCGAGATCGTCTGCCGCATCTGCAGGTGCTTCGGGGCGAAGACCATGAAGGTGCTCGGTGACATCTGGCCGCTCTGCGTGTCGGCGAGGACGAGCGTGGTGCCGTCGCGGGAGATCCCTTCGGTCCCGGCGGGTGTGTACGGGAGCCCCCAGTTCCCCACGAGCTGGTACGTGTCGCGGACCGACCCGTCCGTCGTCGAGATCGCCTCGAGCACCGTGTCGTCGGCGATCCCGTTCGCCACGGGGACGTAGCGCATCGATCCCTGGCTGACTCCCATGCCGTCCTGCGAGACAAAGAGTGGTCCGTCGCCGGCAGCGGCCGGCGCCGCGGCGAGCGCCGCGGCCACGAGCCCGAGTGCGATGCAGGTCCTTCCGTTCATTCCGACTCCTCCCGTCGCTCCTTGGTCTACGGACGACGAAGCTGGAGAAGTCCCGGGACCGATCGAGGCCCCTCGCGCGTATCCGAGAAGTGGCATGTAGCGTGCTCACCGTGGCGCCGGACGGTCCGGCAGTGATCGGTCGCCGCTCGGACGCGCACCTCGTGCGCGCCGCGCGCGCGGGCTCGCGCGAGGCCGGAGCGGCGCTCTTCGAGCGCTACTGGCTCGACGCGTGGCGCGCCGCCTACGCGATCACCGGCCGGCGTGCGCTCGCGGACGACATCGCGCAGGATGCCTTCGAGCGCGCCTTCGCATCCATTGGCCGCTTCGACGAACGCCGCCCGTTCGGCGCGTGGCTGCACCGGATCGTCGTGAACCGAGCACTCGACCTGCTCCGCACCGAACGGCGAATCGTCGGCGAGGTCGACGTCGAGCTCGCCGACGAGACCTCGGTGTCGCACGAAGGTGACCGGGAGCTGCTCACTGCGGTCGCCTCGCTGCCGCTCCAGCGGCGCGTCGTCCTCGTGCTGCGCTTCGGAGTCGGGCTGATGCCGCAGCAGATCGCCGACGTTCTCGACGTCCCTGTCGGCACGATCAACTCACGAATCGCGCGCGCCCTCGCGCAGCTCCGCGACGAGCTGGAGGTCGAAGATGCGGTCTGAGCTCGAGCGCCGGCTCGCAGGCATGTTCGGACGGCTGCCCCGTCCTGGGGGCGACGTCGAATCGCGCGCCCGTGCGGCCGCGTTGGCGGCGCTGCCCGCGGCTGCGCCCGCGCGGACGCGTCGGCCGCGCGCGCTCGTGCTCGCCGTCGCGCTCGTAGCGCTCCTCGTAGGGGGCGCGGCGGCGCTCGCCGCGAGCGGCACGGTCAGCGTCACGTTGCGGGCACATGCGAAGCAGGTCACCCTTCAGGACCGCCTGGCGCTCCCCGCGCACGCGAACGGCGTCGCCGCCGTGATCGGCGGGAGACTGTGGCTCGCCACGCGAACCGGCGCGCACATCGAAGGAGTCTCCGCCGACACCGAGGCGCTGTCGCCGCACGCCTACTACGTCGCAGCGGGCATCGGCCGCTCGCTCGTCGCCATGGCTCCCCACGGACGCGAGGCCTGGACGAAGCCCACCGCGGGCGTCGTCGTCGCCATCGCCTGGGCGCCGAGCGGCCTCCGGATCGCCTACATCGTCCGCCGCGGACGGCAGTTCGAGCTGCGCACGATCGAGGGCGACGGCGACCACGACCGGCTCGTCGACGCGCACGTCCGGCCCGTGCGCCCGAGCTGGCGCGCCGACTCGCTCGCCCTTTCCTACGTCGGCGCGGGCGGGCGGATCGTCGTCATCGACTGGCGGCACGGGACGACGACGCGGGTCGCGTCGCCTTGCGCCGCGGGCATCGACGCGCTCGCATTCGCGCCGAGCGGCGATCTCCTCGACGCGATCAGCGGCCGCGAACTCGTGCTGGTACGCGGGAACCGCGCGACGTGCTCCGATCTCGGCGGGACGGCAGTCGGCTTCGGCTGGCTCAGCCGTGACCGTGTCGCGGTCGGTGTCGTGACGAATCGGGGCTCTGTGATCCGCGAAGGCAAGCTCGCACGCGAGCTTCCGGGGCGGCTCATTTCCTTCACCGCCGACTCCGCCGGCGTGCTCTACGCGACGCGGCTGCACGGCGTCGTCGCGATCGGGTCCTCCGGGCCGACCTACCCGCTCGCCGGCACGCAGCACGCCCTCCGCGTCAGCGGCCTCGACCTGCGCTAATGGACCGCCGCGTGTTCCTCGCCGGCGCCGCCGCCCTCGTCGCGGCGCCGCGCGCCTTCGCGTCGCTGCGTGAGCGCACGATCCTCGTGACGGCGGATCTCGAGGCGCACCTCGTTGCGCTCGATACGGCCGGTCGCGTCGTTGCACGCGTGCCCACGCCGACCTTCCCACGCAGTATCGAGAGCGTCGGCGACGTGGCCGTCGTCTGCCACTCGGAGATCGGCGCCGTCTCGATCGTCGACCGAGCACTGCGTGTCCGCCACGTGCTGCACGGCTTCGGCGAGCCCCGGTACACCGCCGGGCATCCCGACGGCCGGCACGCCTACGTCACCGACGCCCGGCGCGGGCAGCTTGCCGTGGTCGACGTCCTCGCGGGTCGCGTCGTCGGGTGGACGGATGTCGGTCACCTCGCACGTCACATCACGCTCGACCCGGACGCGCGCACGCTCTGGGTCGCGCTCGGCTCGAAGGCTGCGGAGGTCGCCATCGTCGACGTGCGCGAGCGCACGCGGCCGAGGCTCATCGACAATTTCCGGCCTCCGTTCCTCGCGCACGACGTCGGGTTTGCGCCGGACGGCCGCCATGCCTGGGTGAGCTCCGGCGACCGTCAGGAGCTCGCCGTCTACGAGAGCGGCCGCGTCGTCGCCCTGCCGTCAAGCGGGTGGCCGCCACAACACGTCACCTTCGACCGCGATCGCGCCTACGTGACGAGCGGCTGGAACGGACGGCTGAACGTGCACACGCTCGAGGGCAGGCTGGTACGCCTGACACCGGTCGAAGTCGGGTCGTACAACGTGCAGCAGACGGATGGGCTGGTCGTCACGCCGTCGCTCGGGCGCGGCATCGTCACGGTGCTCGACGAGCGGGGCGATGTGCGCTGGCGACGGACCGTCGCCCGTTCCTGTCACGACGCCTGCGTGCTCTAGGCCGACGATTCACCCGCGGTCGAGAATGATCCGGAGGAAGAGCACGCGGATGACGATCTGCCGCTCGGACCCCGAGCCGATATAGCGCCGGAATCCGAGCCGCGCCCGCCGGCTGAAACGCAAACTCACTTTCACCTGACTCTCCCCCGACAGTCGAGTCCCCGGAGTATGCCCGCGGCAGTGCGACGGGCGCGGCGCCGGCGATCGCCGCGCCCGTCGATTGTCCGGTCTAGCGCGTGACGACGCAGCCGTTCCCGGTCGCGTCGTAGGCCTCGTTGCTCCAGAGCGGCTGCACCGCGAACGCGTGACCGCCGAGCGAGATGTTCTGCGTGTCGAGCCACGCGCACTTGTCGCCGTTCTCGCTTCCCTGCACGTCGTTCCAGCCGTCCTGATCCGAGAGGAAGTTGTCCGGATCGGTGACCGCTTCGGCGTACTCGTGCCCGGTGACGATCGACCATCCGTCGAAGACGCCGTTGCCGAACGCGTTGCTCGTCGCGTTCACGTTGTGCATCCCGCACCCGCCGGTGCCGAGCCCCGGCCAGTTCGTGTTCAGCCACGGGATGAACGCGTACTGGAGGCGATACGGGTTGCCGAGACCGTCCACGCTCGTCGTCTGCGTGTGGTACCCGCAGTAGACGGGTTGGCCGGTCGCGATCGTCGACGGCGGCGTCAGGATGATGTACGTCGCCTGCGGGTCGTACCCGAAGTGCGCGGATGCGCGCATCGCCTCCTGCGCGATCGGATCGTCGACGAGGTTCTCCGCGAGGCCGAGCGTGACGATGTCGTCGGGCACGGGCGTCGGATCCGTCCACACGCCTTTCAGCTGGTGCGTCGGGTTCGTGACGTAGCCGGTCCCGCCCACGCACGACGTCGACCCGGGGAGCGCGCCGTTGCAGTACTGCGTCTGGATGTTCGCCCAGCCGCTCCCGCCGACGTCCGAGTAGAACGACTTCAGGTAGGCCTGCAGCGTCTTGCTCGAGTAGAGCTTCCCGTCCGTGTCGGCAGTTGTGAATCCCTGCGACCACTGCGTCCCCCACCAGATGAGATACACGGCCGGCTTCGTCTCGACGCCGATCGCGCCGGAGCCCGCATTGCCGCCGTGGTAGATGAGGTCGTTGGCCGTCGAGTCGGCCACCGTCCCGGCCGGGTTCTGGCCTGGTGCCCAGAAGAAGTGCTTCGGGTTCGTCAGGTCAGACGTGTGGGACGACGCCGCAGACGCCCCCAGCGTCCCGGCGACGACCGCCAGGGCTGCGAGCACGGCCGCGCGGCGCGCGGCCGACCGGACTCCGTTCATGTGTTCCCCCCGAGTCGAGTTTTGGTTCAGTGAGGATGACCCCGATTCTTGGATCCGAAACTGCCGAGAAAGGGGCAACTAACGACAGGTAGGTGGAGTTTTGGATCCGCCAATGTTCGGAAAGTTGTCGAGACCCCCCAAAAGGGGGAGTGACGCCCGCGGGCTGGCGGGATTCAATGGGCCCGCCGACGACAGGTGGCCCCCGGTGGGTGGCCCCACTCGTGTTGTCGCAACCCCCCGCCAATGCGGACACCTCGCCTCCTCATCCTCGTGCTTGCCGTTGCGCTCGCGCTGGCCGTCTCGCTCGTGTGGCCGGTCGTCAGCCGAGCCGGTGGCGGCGAGCCGCAAGGCCCCTCCCTCGATCCGCTGCCCGTCCCGGCCCCGGCCGACAGCACGCTGCCGCTCCTGCGAACGCCGGCGGCCGTGCGCAAGCACCTGCGGACGAAGCGGGAGACCCCGGTGCTCGGGAACCGCATCGTCGGCTTCGCCAAGCATCTGATCGGCGTCCCGTACTCGTGGGGCGGATCCTCCCCGCGCACGGGCTTCGACTGCTCGGGCTTCGTCCGCTACGTCTACGGGCACTTCGGGGTCTCACTCGCCCACTCCAGCTTCTCCGACTTCGTCCGCGGCCGCCGCGTCGGCCGCTGGGCGATGAAGCCGGGCGACCTCGTCTTCTTCGACGGCGCCGGCCACGTCGGCATCTACGTCGGCCACGGGCGCTTCATTCACGCGCCGCACACCGGCACCGTCGTTCGCATCTCCACGATGGCCGGCTGGTACTCGAGCCGTTTCGACGGCGCCCGGCGCGTCGTCGCAGGCGCCTAGCACCCCGGCTACCATCGTTCCGTGGGTCTGAGGGGGAACCTGCGGTCCGCGGTGCTCGCCCTCGTGGCGGCGCTGGCGTTGAGCGCAGGTGCCGGCACCGCACGTGCCCAGGGATCGCCCTGCGGCAACACCCCCGGGCTCCTCTGCTCGACCGTCGTCGTCCCACTCGACCGGACCGGCGCGATCCCGGGGACGGTGAGCCTGCACGTCGAGGAGCTGCCTGCGACCGGCCCGTCCCAGGGCGCGCTGTTCCTCGTCGCCGGCGGTCCCGGCCAGGGCTCGGCGCACACGTTCTCGCTCGGGACGACGGAGGACGCGCTTCTCTTCCGGTTCCTCTTCCCCGGCTACACGCTCGTCGCTTACGACGACCGCGGCACCGGCGACTCCGGCCTGCTCACGTGCCCGGCGCTCCAGGTCTCGACCTCGCCGACAGGCCAGGACCTGCTCGCGTCCGCGTGCGCAGCGTCGATCGGCCCCGCGGCGTCGTTCTACGGGACCGCCGACCACGTCGGCGACCTCGACGCCGTCCGCGCGTCGCTCGGCTTCGACAAGGTGGGGATCTACGGCGTGTCGTACGGGACGAAGCTCGCGCTCGCGTACGCGTTCGCGCACCCCGACCACGTCTCGCGGCTCGTGCTCGACTCGGTCCTTCCGACCGACCTGCCCGACCCGGTCGGCGGGAACGTCGCACGGGCGATGCCGGCGACGCTCGATGCCTTCTGCGCCGGCGCATGCCGCGCGGCGACGCCCGACTTCGGCGCCGACGTCGTCGCCGTCGCGAACCGCCTCGGGGCGAAGCCGGCGCACGGGACGGTCCTCCTTCCCAACGGGTCGACGCGCAAGGACACCCTCAGCGGAGCCTCGCTGCTCTCGGTCGTCATCGACGCCGACCTCAACCCCGGCCTCGCGGCCGAGCTGCCCGCGGTGATGCATGCCGCGCGGCTCGGGAACGTCGCCCCGCTCCTGCGGCTCCATGTCATCGACATCACGGCGTCGCAGCTGTCCGCGCCCGACCTGAGCTTCGCGCTCTTCGCCGCCACCGACTGCCGCGACGGCCCGTTCCCGTGGCCCGCGAGCTCCGACCCGACGACCCGTCCGGCGCTCCTCCGCAGCGCGATCGCCGCGCTGCCCCCGGGCACGTTCGGGCAGTTCGGGACGTGGGC